>NZ_CAMZMX010000059.1:0-25148 GCF_947311875.1 Pseudomonas sp. PARCl1 | reverse complement strand
CTTTATCGGCGCTTGGGTGAAAAGGGAGGAGGGGCGAGGTCTCCCACGGTCTGTACTGCGCTAACAGTCAGAAGCTGGCTTTGTCCCTCCTCCTCCCTTCAAGTCTAACCATACAAGCTGGCTTGCCGGCGATGGGCCGCAACGCGGCCCCCGCCTTTCGCAATGAGTGGCCGCACGCGAAGCCGGCCACCTTCACCGATTGCGCGTAACCCGCCACACGGTATTGGCCAGGTCATCCGCAATGATCAAAGCACCGCGTGGGTCCACCGTCACCCCCACCGGGCGACCGCGGGTCTTGCCGTCTTCACCCCGGAAACCCGTCGCGAAGTCAATCGGTTCCCCAGCCGGTTTGCCATTGCTGAACGGCACGAAGATGACCTTGTAGCCCACCGGGTTCGGCCGGTTCCAACTGCCGTGCTCGCCCACGAATACCCCGTCGGCAAATCCCTCCCCCATGGCCGGGATCGAGAAGTCCACCCCCAATGCCGCCACGTGCGAGCCCAGGCTGTAGTCGGGTTTGATCGCCGCGGCGACCTTGTCCGGTGCCTGTGGCCTTACCCGCTCATCGACGTTCTGCCCCCAGTAGCTGTAGGGCCAGCCGTAGAAGCCGCCGTCACGCACCGAGGTGAGGTAGTCAGGCACCAAATCAGGCCCCAACTCATCGCGCTCGTTGACCACTGTCCACAACTGCCCGGTCTGCGGCTCAATGGTCAGTGCGGTGGGGTTGCGCAGGCCTGTGGCGTAAGGCCGGTGCGCGCCGGTTTCGGCATCCACCTGCCAGACCATGGCGCGGTCGATCTCCACTTCCAGGCCGCGCTCGGTGATATTGCTGTTCGAGCCGATACCCACATACAGGTAGCGCCCATCGGGGCTGATCGTCAGCGCCTTGGTCCAGTGGTGGTTGATCTGCGATGGCAGGTCGGTGACCTTGGTCGGCGGGCCGTCGGCCTTGGTCTGGCCTTCGGTGTAGTTGAAGCGCACCAGGGCGTCCTGGTTGGCCACGTACAACTTGCCGTCGGCAAAAGCCAGGCCATACGGCGCGTTGAGGTTTTCCGCGAATACCGTCTGCACCTCGTACTTGCCGTCGCCGTCGGCATCGCGCAGCAAGGTCAGGCGGTTGCCGCCTTTGACCTGGGTGTTGCCCTTGGCCTTGATCTGGCTGGCAATCACATCCTTGGGCTTGAGCTTGGCCGCGCTGCCGCCCCTGCCTTCGGCCACCAGGATGTCGCCATTGGGCAATACCAGGCTCTGGCGCGGAATCTTCAGGTCGGTGGCAATGGCCGTGACACTGTAGCCTTCGGGAACGGTCGGTTTCTGCTCACCCCAGGCCACCGGCTGAGCGATCTTCATGCTCGGCAACAAGCCACGTTGTGGCTCGGGCAAGCGCGGGTCCGGGCCATGGGCCTGGGTAGGCTCGCCATCGCCACCACAGGCACTCAACAGCAGCGCCACACTCAATACACTCAACGCGTGCAAGGGCTTCATGCTTCACCTCCAGAACGCAGGTTGCTCAAGCCGGTCCAGGCTGCGGCCAACGCCAGTACGCTCACGACCACCGACAGCACCAGCCCTGCCGGCATCACCGCCCAGGCGTCCTTGGCATGCTCGAAGGCATTGATCAGGCCAAGCACCCAGGTCACCAGCAGCAGCACGAAATACAGCGTCGGGCGCCCGCCTTTGCGCTCGGCGCGGATCAGGTTGGCCAAGGCAAACAGCAGCGCCAGCCCGCAGAACAGCAAGGCCCCGGCGATCAGCCAGGCGGCGAAGTTGCTCCACTGGATCTGGTAGCTGTTGTAGTAGGCGATATCGCTCAGCAGCGCGCCCAGGAACAACGGCACACTGCCGGCCAACAGCAGGGCGTGCAGCGGGCTGGGGGTGCGCCGGTAAAGGGTGTGGTCGGATGTGGTCACGGTGCCTCCTTTTCATTCGGTGACCCAGGCTGACAGGGTGGCCATCAGCCGTGCGCAGGGTGCGCCTAGCAAAGGAGCCCTGCGCATCGCCGATAGTTCACCGCTTCGCTGCAATGAAACATCTACGTTTGTTTCGGGCCAGTAACGCCTGTGACAGGCGCGCGCGGCCGCCTTGTTTGTACGGCGCGATATTGAGGCATGCACCAAGGCGTTCGCGCGCGAATCCCACAGGAATAACTGGCCCGAAACAAAAGTAGGAGCGAGCGCAGCTCGCGATTGCGCCGCGCGGGCGGCGCTCGATCTCACAGGCGCTGAAGATGCTCCGGCTACCCCCGCCAGGAACCATAGAATCTCCCTCAGGTACGGCGCATGGCTTGAGTGCTGTGCAGTATGTGAGAGCTGGCAGCTTTGAACGGCTTAACAAATGCCCTGGCCATACGCGGACCCGGTTGACCGTTGCGGGTATACTCGCCAACCGTTTCACTGTTATCCGAGTATTTAGATGGGTCTTTCCGCAATCGCAACACCCGCACCGCGCCGCTTCGGCGTGCCCCTTGTCGCCTTGCTTGTGCTGCTGGCTGGTGCCTGGTTCCTGAACCTCAACGCCGGCTTCAAGCAGGCCTTGCTGCTTATGGTCGGCGCCGCACTTGGCCTGACCTTGTACCACGCGGCCTTTGGTTTCACCTCAGCCTGGCGGGTGTTCATCAACGAACGCCGGGGCGCGGGCCTGCGCGCGCAGATGTTCATGCTGGGGCTGGCGGTGCTGTTGTTCTTCCCGGCGCTGTCGGCAGGTAGCCTGTTTGGCTCACCCGTGACCGGCCTTGTGGCCCCGGCCGGTGTTTCGGTGGTGTTCGGTGCGTTCATTTTCGGCATCGGCATGCAACTGGGCGGCGGTTGTGCCTCGGGCACGCTGTTCACCGTTGGCGGGGGTAATACACGCATGCTGGTGACCTTGCTGTTCTTCATCATCGGTTCGGTCAGCGCTACCCACCACGCCGACTGGTGGTTCGCCTTACCGTCGTTCCCGGCCACCTCGATTGTGCAGGCGTGGGGCGTGGCGCCGGCGCTGCTGGTGAGCCTGGGCGTATTTGGCCTGATCGCGTGGGCCAGCGTGGTGCTGGAAAAGCGCCGGCATGGCGGGTTGGAGGCGCCTGTCGGCAGTGCGCAGCGCGGCTTGCGGCGATTGCTGCGGGGACCCTGGCCGCTGCTGTGGGGCGCCATCGCTTTGGCCGTGTTGAACTACGCGACACTGGCCCTGGCGGGGCGGCCGTGGGGCATCACCTCGGCCTTCGCCTTGTGGGGCGCCAAGGTGCTTGAAGGCCTGGGTGTGAATGTCGCCAGTTGGGTGTTCTGGCAGGCACCGACCAACGCCAAGGCGCTGGCTTCGCCGTTGTGGCAGGACATCACGACGGTCATGGACCTGGGCATCGTGCTCGGTGCGCTCCTGGCAGCAGGGTTGGCCGGGCGTTTTGCGCCCAGCCTGAAAATTCCGCTGCCGTCATTGCTGGCTGCGGTGATTGGCGGGCTGCTGCTGGGCTATGGTTCGCGCCTGGCCTATGGCTGCAATATCGGAGCGTACTTCAGCGGTATTGCTTCCGGCAGCGTGCATGGCTGGCTGTGGCTGGTGGCGGCTTACGCCGGCAACCTGATTGGGGTGCGCTTGCGCCCGCTGTTCTTTGCCGGGGAACGCCGTCCGGCGGTGCTGAGCGGCTGCTGATTCAGCACTGGGCGCCGTCCGGGGCTGCTTGAAGCTTGCTTCACGGCAGGGGCCCCGTGGCGGCGTTTTTAAATTCATGAAGTACTTTAGATTTGATTCATAAGTGCTTGAAATAAAAACACCTATCTCTTCGCAACTGCATGGTGCACGCACTGCTCGTAATAGGTCTGCCGGATTGCCGCAGGCTTGAGCCTGGAGCGGCTGTTATAGGTTTGTTCAGTAATGCCGAAGGCGGTCATGCGCATCCACGGTTTGGCGAACTTTCGCACCTGAAGCTTCTTGCGCGTAGCGTACAGGGTGACCCCGGCAAGCTTGGCCTGCTGGGCTTCACCGGCTATTTGCGCACCCCACTGGCAGGTGTGGCGATCATTCTGGCTGAGCGCCCTGGCCTGGGCGCCGAAAGCGAATGTGGCGAGCAGGCAGCCGGCCATCGTAGCTAGAAGTACTCGCATATTGCTGTCCTAAGCAATTGAAGGGGAACGAAGTTTGCCTTCAATTGCAAAGGTGGGGGGCCAGCAAATTGCCGTCAGCGGTTGGGCCTGTGCAATGACCTGGCAGCCGGGTTGCGCAGGCTAGCCCAGGCAAGGCAGGCGATCCACGGTACCGACACCCCGTAGTTGAGGCGCTGGTACAAGCCGAACAGTTGCCCGCTTTGTGCCGCCTGGGCCATGAGTGCGACGGTCACGATGGCCAGTATCAGGCTGGTGGCGGACAGTAGCGCGACGGCCTGGCTTCCGGCCAGACGCGTCCTGAGCCACGCCCACAGGGCGCTCGCCAGGGTCAGTGAAAAGAACATCAGCAACCCCGACAAGATGAACAAGACCGCGAGAGGATAATTGTTGACCCATGGCGACCAGCGCTGCACGGGCGAGCCAACCGCGCCGAGCTGGCTCATGGCTTGTTGGAAATGGTCGTAGCCGGGGTACGCCAGTGCAGTGAGCCAGACCCCGGCCAACAGCCACAAGGGGATCAGTAAGCCGCAGCCCAGCAAAAGGCGGTCATAGGTTTTCACACGGGCAGTTCCTTCCATGGATGCGTGAGGTGGAAGCGCACAGTATCTTGCAGCGCAGGCTCTGTGCCAGCACTTCCAGGTGTTGTCGGGTAGGTGCAGCCCCAGGCAGGCAATGAAATCCGCACGCGACATATGTGATCGTACAACTGCTTGCGCTATGATAAGCGCTGTCTTTCAAGGTGAAACACAGGGCGATGACAGAGCAGCAGGTACAGGCAAGGACCCGGCGCAAGCCGCGCAGTCTGGCCCAGGAACTGGTTACGGTGCTGACCGAGCGTATTCGCAGCGGCCAGCTCAAGCGCGGCGACAAGCTGCCGACCGAATCGCAGATCATGGTTGAAGAGGGCGTCAGCCGCACGGTGGTGCGTGAGGCCATTTCGCGGCTGCAAGCCGCCGGGCAGGTGGAAACCCGCCACGGCATCGGTACGTTCGTGCTGGATGCGCCGGCGACCGGGGGCTTCCGGATCGACCCGGCTACCGTCGTTACCCTGCGTGAAGTGCTGGCGGTGCTGGAGTTGCGCATTGCCCTTGAGATCGAATCGGCGGGGCTTGCCGCACAACGCCGCAGCGATGACGAGCTGGCCGGCATGCGCGCGGCGCTGGATGAGCTGAACGAAGGGGCGGCCCACGCCACCGATGCGGTGTCGGCCGATTTCCAGTTTCACCTGCGCATTGCCCAGGCCAGTGGCAACCATTACTTCGCCGACATCCTCAACCACCTGGGCACCAGCATCATCCCCCGGACCCGGTTGAATTCAGCGCGGTTGGCGCGTGATGACCAGGCCCATTACATGAGCCGGCTGCGCCATGAGCATGAAGCCATCTATGAAGCCATTGCACGGCGAGACAGCGAAGGGGCCAAAATGGCCATGCGCATGCACCTGAGCAATAGCCGTGAGCGTTTGCGTCAGGTGCATGAAGAGGCTGAGGCGCAAGGGGCCTGAGGCCCGTGCCGCAAAGGGGCGTCAGATCGCCCCGTCGCGCCACTGCCCATTCACCAACCGCCGCAGCCCCAGCGGGTTGCTGTCACGCAGGGCCTCTGGCAACAGCGCCTGCGGGTAGTTCTGGTAGCACACGGGGCGCAGGAAGCGGTCGATAGCCAGGGTGCCGACCGAGGTTCCGCGGGCGTCGGAAGTTGCCGGGTACGGCCCGCCGTGGACCATGGCATCGCACACCTCGACACCTGTCGGGTAACCATTGAGCAGAATCCGCCCGACTTTCTCTTCCAGCAGTGGTACCAGCCAGGCAAAGGCTTCAAAGTCCTCAGGCTCGCCGATCAGTGTGGCGGTCAGCTGGCCGCGCAGGCCAAGCACGGCAGCGCGCAACTGGTCGTTATCCTGAACTTCCACGGCCACGGTGGTGGGGCCGAACACTTCCTCCTGCAGCAATGGGTCGGACTCGACCAGCAACCGGGCATCGGCCTTGAACAACTGGGCATGGGCCTGGCTGCCTTGCTGTGCCTGGCCGGCCAGGTGTTCGATACCGGCGTGGGCGTGCAGGTGCTCCAGGCCAGCGACATAACTGCGCAGGCCGCCGGCGTTGAGCATGACCTGGCCGGCCTGCTGGCCCAGGTGCTGACCCAGCTCAGCCAACAGCTGGCTGTACGGTGGCGATTGCAGCCCGATGACCAGGCCCGGGTTGGTGCAGAACTGCCCTGCGCCCAGGCACACCGAACCGGCCAGCTCACGGGCGATGGCGTCGCCACGCTTGGCCAGGGCGCCCGGCAGGATGATCACCGGGTTGATGCTGGACATCTCGGCGAACACCGGAATCGGCTGGGGGCGCTCTGCGGCCATGCGGCACAGGGCGTCGCCGCCTTTCAGCGAGCCGGTGAAACCTACAGCCTGGATGGCCGGGTGCTTGACCAGCCACTCGCCCACGCCGCCACCGAACACCATGTTGAACACCCCCTGGGGCATGCCGGTACGCTCGGCTGCCCGGTTGATGGCGCAGCCGACCAGGTCGGCGGTTGCCATGTGGCCGCTGTGCGCCTTGAACACCACCGGGCAGCCGGCGGCCAGCGCCGCGGCGGTGTCGCCACCTGCGGTGGAGAACGCCAGCGGGAAGTTACTGGCGCCGAACACCGCGACCGGGCCAACGCCAATGCGCATCTGGCGCAGGTCCACGCGTGGCAGTGGCTGGCGTTCGGGCAGGGCGAGGTCGATGCGTGCGCCTAGGTAGTCGCCACGGCGCAACACCTGGGCGAACAGGCGCATCTGGCCGCTGGTACGGCCGCGCTCACCCTGGATACGTGCGGCGGGCAGTGCGGTTTCGCGGCAGACGATAGCGATGAAGGCATCGTCCAGCTCGTCCAGTTCCGCGGCGATGGCATCCAGAAATTCGGCGCGGCGCGCCGGGGCCAGTTGGCGGAATTCGGCGAAAGCGGCGGCCGCGGCTTTGGCGGCTTGGTCGACTTCGCCCTCGGTAGCCTGGGCAAAGTTGTACGGCAGGGCTTCGCCAGTGCTGGCGTCCAGGCTCTGCAGGCGCTGTGCGCCAGCGGCGCTGCGCTGGCCGGCGATGAAGTTGTGGCCGAGGATTTCAGGCATGGGGTGCTCCTGTGAGGGTGGCTGAATGAAGAGTGCTGGGCAAGCCTGCCCAGCGCATCAGGTAATCGGCGCCGGATTGAACAGGGTGATGTCGTTGTGCAAGCGGTGCTGCTCGGCCCAGGTCTGCTTGCGGCCACTGGCGACGTCGAGGTAGTAGTGGAACAGCTCCCAACCCAGTTCCTCGATGGTCGCGCGGCCGCTGGCGATGCGCCCGGCGTCGATATCGATCAAATCGGGCCAGCGCTGCGCCAGCTCGCTGCGGGTGCACACCTTGACCACGGGCGCCATGGCCAGGCCATACGGTGTGCCGCGGCCCGTGGTGAAGACATGAAGGTTCATGCCTGCGGCCAGTTGCAGGGTGCCACAGACAAAGTCGCTGGCCGGGGTGGCGCAAAAGATCAGGCCCTTGCCCTTGACCCGCTCGCCTGGGCCAAGCACGCCCTGGATGGCCCCGCTGCCGGACTTGACGATCGAACCCAGCGACTTTTCGACGATGTTCGACAGCCCGCCTTTCTTGTTGCCCGGTGTGGTATTGGCGCTGCGGTCGGCAGCGCCTTGCTGCAGGTAGCGGTCGTACCAGTCCATTTCGCTGACCAGCGCGTCGGCCACCGCCTGGTTTTGCGCGCGGGAAGTCAGCATGTAGATGGCGTCGCGAACCTCGGTCACTTCCGAGAACAGCACGGTGGCACCGGCACGTACCAGCAGGTCGGCGGCATAACCCAGCGCCGGGTTGGCGGTAATGCCCGAAAAGGCGTCGCTGCCACCGCACTGCATGCCGAGGATCAGCTCGCTGGCCGGTACGCTTTCGCGTCGACGCTGGTCGAGTTTCTTCAGGCGGGTTTCGGCCAGCGCCATGATCTGCTCGATCATTTCCACAAAGCCCAGGCTGGCGTCCTGCAGGCGGTACAGCCACGGGTCGCTGAGATCTACCGACGGGTCGTTGTCGTGCATCACCTGGCCGGCCTGCAGCTTTTCGCAGCCCAGGCTGATGACCAGCGCTTCGCCGCCCAGGTTGGGGTTGCGCGCCAGGTTGCGCACGGTGCGGATCGGGATATAGGCGTCGCGGGCGTTGATGGCCACGCCGCAGCCGTAGCTGTGGGTGATGGCTACCACGTCATCGACGTTGGGGTATTTGGGCAGCAGTTCGCTGCGAATGCGCTTGACCGCGTGCTCCAGCACGCCGGTCACGCACTGCACGGTGGTGGTGATGCCAAGGATATTGCGCGTGCCGACCGTGCCGTCGGCGTTGCGGTAGCCTTCGAAGGTGAAACCTTCCAGTGGCGGCAGCGGCTGTGGCACGGCATCGCAGCGTGGCAGGCTGTCCAGTTCCGGGGCAGCGGGCATGGCCAGCTGGCTTTCCTGTACCCAGCTGCCCTGGCGCAGGTCTTCCAGCGCATAACCGATGATTTGCCCGTAGCGGCGCACCGGCTCGCCCTTGGCGATGGTCACGGTGGCAACCTTGTGGCTTTGCGGTACGCCCTCGACCAGTGTCAGGCCGTCGGCAAAACGGGCACCTTCGCCCAGGCCGCCGTCATTGACCACGACCACGACGTTGTCATCGTCGTGCAGGCGCACGTAGCGGGGCGAGTCAGAATGTTCGATCAACTGCATGTTTGGGCCCTACTTGTCAGGTTCTCAGGCTTTTTTGTACATCCGCCCGCACCGAACGAGCCGGCGCGGGCGTGTCACTCAATGGCGCGAGCTGGCCAGTTCGCCGTTGGCAGCAGGCTCAGCCTGTGGCCTCGGCGCGTCGTCGCGCAGTTCGATACGCTTGATCGGGCCAACGATCACCAGGTAGCTGAACACCGCTACCAGGGCGTTGGCGCCTACGTAGACCAGGGCCCACTTGAACGACCCCGTGGCGCTGATGATGTAGCCGATGACGATAGGCGTAGTGATAGAGGCGATGTTGCCGAAGGTGTTGAACAGGCCGCCCGACAGGCCGGCGATCTGCTTCGGCGAGGTGTCTGCCACTACCGCCCAGCCCAGCGCGCCGATGCCTTTGCCAAAGAAAGCCAGGGTCATGAAACCGACGACCATCCACTCGGCGTCTACGTAGTTGCAGAACACCATGGTGGTCGACAACATCAGGCCGCAGACGATCGGCAGCTTGCGCGAGAAGGTCAACGAGTTGCCACGGCGCAGCAGCCAGTCCGAGATCACCCCACCCAGCACACCGCCGATAAAGCCGCATACCGCCGGCAGCGAGGCGATGAAGCCGGCCTTGAGGATGGTCATGCCGCGTTCCTGCACCAGGTACACCGGGAACCAGGTCAGGAAGAAATAGGTGATGCCGTTGATGCAATACTGGCCCAGGTACACGCCCAGCAGCATGCGGCTGGTCAGCAGCTGCTTGATGTAACCCCATTTCGGGCCATCGTTGCCGCGCTTGTGGTCCATGTCGACCAGGCCGCCGTTCTGCTCGATGTGTTCGAGCTCGGCCGGGCTGATGCGTGGATGCTGGCGCGGGTTGTAGATGGTCTTCAGCCAGACCATCGAGAAGATGATGCCCAGCGCCCCCATCACCACGAACACGTGCTCCCAGCCGAAGCTGAACACGATCCAACCCATGATCGGTGCGAACAGGGCGGTGGCGAAGTACTGCGCGGAGTTGAAGATGGCCGAGGCGGTACCGCGTTCCTGGGTCGGGAACCAGGCCGCGACGATACGGGCATTACCTGGGAACGACGGGGCTTCGGCAAAGCCGACGAGGAAGCGCAAGGTGAACAGGGTCACGACTGCCCAGGCAACCGGAAGGCCGCCGACAAAGCCCTGCAACAGGGTGAACAGCGACCAGGTGAAGATGCTGAAGGCGTAGACGTTCTTGGAACCGAAGCGGTCGAGCAGCCAGCCACCCGGAATCTGGCCAGCCACGTAAGCCCATCCGAAGGCGGAGAAGATATAACCGAGGGTTACGGCGTCAATGCCGAGGTCTTTCTGCAGGCTGGAGCCTGCGATTGCAATGGTCGCGCGGTCGGCATAGTTGATCGTGGTCACCAGGAACAGCATGAACAGGATCAGGTAGCGCACATGCGTCTTTTTAGTCGCTTGCATGCTGGTTGTACTCCCACTAGTTATTTTTGTGCGGGCTCACGAATGGTAACCGGAGCGGGGCAGGCCCACTCCGGGCGCGGCATATGGCAGGCCGCAAGCAGCGCTTACTGCGGGCCCATCTTGTCCATCAGCGCGGCGAGCATTTCGTACTCTTCGGCGGTGAGGTCGGTCAGCGGGGTACGCACCGGGCCTGCGTCGTAACCGGCCAGCTTGGCGCCGGCCTTGACGATGCTCACGGCGTAGCCAGCCTTGCGGTTGCGGATGTCCAGGTAGGGCAGGAAGAAATCATCGATCAGCTTGGCTACAGCAGCGTGGTCGTCGCGGGCGATGGCGTTGTAGAAGTCCATCGCTGTCTTCGGCACAAAGTTGAACACTGCCGAGGAGTAGACCGGTACGCCAAGGGCCTTGTAGGCAGCAGCATACACTTCTGCGGTTGGCAGGCCACCCAGGTAGCTGAAGCGATCACCCAGGCGGCGGCGGATCGACACCATCAGCTCGATATCACCCAGGCCGTCCTTGTAGCCGATCAGGTTAGGGCAGCGTTCGGCCAGTTTCTCCAGCAGGTCGGCGTTCAGGCGGCAGACATTGCGGTTGTACACCACCACGCCGATCTTCACCGATTTGCACACGGCCTCCACGTGGGCGGCAACACCGTCCTGGCTGGCTTCGGTCAGGTAGTGCGGCAGCAGCAGCAGGCCCCTGGCGCCCAGGCGCTCGGCTTCTTGCGCATATTCGATGGCCTGGCGGGTGGAGCCACCCACGCCGGCGAGGATCGGTACCGAAGTGGCGCAGGTATCGACTGCGGTCTTGATGACCTGGCTGTATTCGCTGGCAGCCAGGGAGAAGAACTCACCCGTACCACCGGCGGCGAACAGGGCACTGGCGCCATACGGGGCCAGCCACTCCAGGCGCTTGGTGTAGCCCGCCGGGTTGAAGTCGCCCTGGGCGTTGAAGTCGGTGACCGGGAAAGACAGCAGGCCGTGGGAGAGGATGGATTTGAGTTCTTGTGGGTTCATTGTTGTTGGCATCCTGTGGCGCTTGGGTGGAGGTGTTGTTTTGCGTTAGAGGTAAGTTATCGTACAACCTCAGGGATGACCAGTGCTTTTTGCGATTTTTGTTTTGTGCGAGCGTGCCTGCTTCTACGTGGCCGCCTCGATATGTGTGGTGGGTTGTAGATCGAGCGCCGCCCGCGCGGCGCTCGATCTCACAGGCGCTGAAAAACCGACGACTACCACCCGGTAGTCATCGTATCTCTCAAGACCAAAGAAAAAAAACGATCGCAAAGACAGGCACAAACCCGCCGCCCGATTCCACGGCAGATATTCTGGGACCAGCAGAGGGTGACCGGGGGAGGCGGGGGCGGCCTTGCGCCGCCCCGCGATCAAAGCAGGGGAAACTGTAGGTCAGGCAGCGCGCTTGACCTGCGCCTTGCGAACCTGGGCGCGGCACGCGTCACCGAAGGCCTGGAAGATCTTGATCGAGTCGGGGTTCTGCGCGGCTTGCCATTCTGGGTGCCATTGCACGGCGAACAGGAACGGCGAAATGCTTGGCGCATGAATGGCCTCGACCAGGCCGTCTTCCGCATGCGCGATGGCCTCGATGCCGGCGCCGAGCTTGTGCAGGCCCTGGCCGTGCAGCGAGTTGACGCGGATTTCGTCGCAACCCAAAGTGTCGCGCAGCCAGCTGCCTGGTTTGATCTTTACGCTGTGAACCTGGGCGTACTGTACTTCGACCGGGTCTTCCGGGTTTTCCCGGTGGTCATTGAAACCCGGTTCGGCGTACACCTTCTGGTAGATGTCGCCACCCAGCGCCACGTTGATTTCCTGCATGCCCCGGCAGATGCCGAAGATGGGCAGGCCACGCTTGAGCGCCGCCTTGACCAGCGGAATGTCGAACAGGTCGCGGTTCTGGTCCTGGCCTTTGCCTGGGGTCTGGTTTTCCTGGCCGTACAGCGCCGGGTCGATGTTGCTGCCAGCGCCGGTCAGGTAAACGCCGTCGGCCATGTCCAGATAGGTCTCGAGGTCGTCAATGCCGCAGCAGGTGGGCACCAGCACCGGGACACAATCGGCGAACTCGACCAGCGGGGTGATGTATTTGTGGGTCATGACCTGGTAGTCATGGCCTTTGCGCTCTTGGCTGCCCATGGTCATCAGGACGACGGGTTTGCGCAGGGAAGGTTGCTTGTTGCCAATGTTGCTGTTGGACATATGTCACCTTGGGACAGGTTCGACCTGTCGTTGTTGTGCAGGCGCACGGCGCGGGGCCCTGAGTGGCGCCTGGAGCCCCGAGCACTGCCGGCTCGTCGAGCTGACGATGCCGGTCGGGGCCTGTAGATAGCTTGCCAGAGCCGTTCGATATGTCAAACGACTGAAAGGGGCTGCAAGGCGGGAAATGCGCCGGTTTTGGGTGGGTTGAACCGATGCGGGCCTGTGGCGGCGTGGGTTTGGCGAGAGGTTCGGTCAATAATATTTAACGACGCAGTCGGGTCTTTGCAGCCGTGCAATGAAATAGGTGGCTTGAAGTCAACGCGGTCGTTGTGGGAGCGGCCTTGTGTCGCGAAAGGGCTGCACAGCAGCCCCGGCAATATAGGCAACAGTGCTGAAAAACCGGGGGCCGCTTTGCGACCCTTTCGCGACACAAGGCCGCTCCCACAAGCTCAGTGACAGGTCTGCACTCAGTGCAGAATCTGCGCCAGGAACCCCTTGGCCCGCTCGGTGCGCGGGTGGTTGAAGAACACCTGCGGCGGGCTGTCCTCGATGATCTGCCCACCCTCCAGGAACAGCACCCGCTCGGCCACCTGCCGGGCAAAGCCCATTTCGTGGGTGACGCAAAGCATGGTCATGCCCGTGCCGGCCAGTTGCACCAGCACATCCAGCACTTCAGCGACCATTTCAGGGTCCAGTGCCGACGTAGGCTCGTCGAACAGCATGATCCGCGGTTTCATGCACAGCGCGCGGGCAATTGCCACGCGCTGCTGCTGCCCGCCGGACAACTGGCTGGGGTACTTGTGCGCTTGGCTTGCGATGCCCACTTTGGTCAGGTACATGCGCGCCCGCTCCTCGGCATCCTTGCGCGATAGCCCACGCACGCTCGTGGGGGCGAGCAGGCAGTTGTCGAGCACGCTCATGTGCGGGAACAGGTTGAAGTGCTGGAACACCATGCCAATGTCGCTGCGTACCTGCGCCGCCTCCCGGGTGTTGGTCGCAAGGTCGACGCCGGCGACCTCGATAGTGCCCTGCTGGGCGATTTCCAGGCGGTTGATGCAGCGGATCAGCGTCGACTTGCCCGAGCCGGAAGGCCCGCACAGGACGATACGTTCGCCTTCGCGTACCTGCAGGTCGATGTCGCGCAAGACATGGAACGCCCCGTAGTGCTTGTTCAAGCCTTCAATGCGGATCAGCACCGGGCGCGGGTCGGTTTCAGGGGTAGCGGTGGCATGGCTCAAGAGTGCGGTCATCGTGTTGTGCTCCCGCGGGGGTCAGTCGAAACGGGTTGCGCTATAAGGCGCGGGGTCGGTGAAGGGGCGTTCCCCGGTCACCAGTTCGGCCAGCAGGCGGCCGCTGACCGGGCCCAGGGTGAGGCCATGGTGGGCGTGGCCAAAGTTGAACCACAGCCCCGGGTGGCGTGGCGCCGGCCCAATGACCGGGCGCATGTCGGGCAGGCACGGGCGCCGCCCCAGCCACGGTGCGTCGTCCAGGCGCTCGCCCAGCGCGGGGAACAGCTTGCGCGCCAAGGCTTCGCAACGATCCAGCTGAATCTGGTTGGCGGGCGCATTGGCGGCATCGAACTCGATACCGGTGGTCAAGCGCACGCCGCGCGCCATCGGTGCCAGCACATAACCGCCCTGGGTGTCGCAGATCGCGTGCTCCAGTTGCGCGCCGCCACGGGTGCCGTAGTGCATGTGATAGCCGCGCTTGATCGCCAGCGGTATCTGGTAGCCCAGGCCGCTGAACAGGTCGGCCGACTGGGGGCCCAGGCAGGCGACAACCTCGTCGGCAGTGATCGGGCCACGGCGGCTGTCGACCTGCCACTTGCCGTGGTGCTGACGCAGGCTGCGCGCATCGCCATGCAGGAACTGCCCGCCGCGTTGCTGGAACAAGGCTGCATAGCCACGGGTGAGGGCGCCGGGGTTGATGACGGTTTTTGGGTCAAGCCAGTGGATACCGCCGACCACGGTGGCATCCAGCTGGTGTTCGCGTGCCTGCAACTGGCCGCATTCCAGTATTTCGAACTGCAGGCCGTAACGGCTCAGGCCTTTGGCATCGGCCTTGGCCTGGCTGAACAGCGTCGGATCGCGGAACACCTCGATCCAGCCTTTGGCCTGCACCAGCCCTTGCAGGCCGGCAGCTGCGATCAGCACGTCGTGTTCCTCCACGCAGCGCTGCACCAATGGCAGCATATCGGCGGCGGCACCTGCCAGGCGCCCGGGGGCGGACTGGCGCCAGTAGCGCCACAGCCACGGTGCCGCCTTGGGCAGATGCGCCAGGCTGTAGCGCACGTCGGGCTGGCGGTTCAGGCCATAGCGCAGCAGGGCGCCCAGTTGCCGTGGGAAGGCATAGGGGATGACGCTGGAGCGCTCGATGAGCCCGGCGTTGCCGTGGCTGGTACCGCTGCCCGGTTCGTCGCGGTCGAGCAGTACCACCTGGCGCCCGCGGGCTTGCAAGTGCAGGGCGGTGCTGACGCCGACGATGCCGGCGCCCAGGACTAAGGTCTGGCAATGCATGGAACGTATCCTTTGGTCAGTTCAGGTGGCGGCCCAGGCGGGCTTCCAGGTGTTTCAGCAGGCGCCGCACCACCTCGACGATCACCAGGTAGAGCACTGCGGCCCACAGGTAGATCTGGAAGTCGAAGCTGCGCGAAAAGGCCAGTTTGGTCACGCCCATCAGGTCGTAGATGGTCACCAGCGAGGCAATGGCGCTGGCTTTGATCATCAGGATCAATTCGTTGCCCAGCGGGCCGATGGCAACCAGCAGCGACTGCGGCAGGATCACCTTGAAGAAGGTCGTCGAGCGCTTCAGGTTCAAGGCCCGCGCCGCCTCATACTGGCCCGGGGCGACGGCCATCAGGCTGCCGCGGAAGATCTCGGCCTGGTAGGCGGCGGTGTTCAAGGTGAACGCCAGCAAGGTGCAGAACCACGCCTCGCGGAAGAACCACCACAGGCCCACGTCCTGCCAGAAGCTCTTGAACGAGCCCAGGCCGTAGTACAGCAGGAACAACTGGGCCAGCAATGGCGAGCCGCGGAAGAAGTACACATAACCTGCCGCCAGGCGTTGCAACAGCAGGTTGTGCGACAGGCGCGCCAGCGCCAGCAGCAGGCCCAGCAGCGCGCCCAGGCTGAAGGAAATGGCGACCAGCTTGGCAGTGACCAGCAGGCCGTCGACAAAGCGCGGGCCGTAACGCTGCAGCAGGTCAGGGTCGAGCACCAGCGCCAGCAATTGGTCGAGGCTCATGCGCGCACTCCTTGCAGGTGGCGGTTGCTCCGCCGCTCGATGTAGGCGAACACGCGCCCGGACAATGCCGCGAACAGCAAGTAGCCCAGGCACGCCACGCCATAGAAGAACATGGGCTCTTTGGTCACGCTGACGGCCAGGTTGGTCTGGCGCATCAGGTCGACCAGCGAGATGGTCGACACCAGCGAGGTGTCCTTGAGCAACGACAGCCAGTTGTTGGACAAGCCGGGCAGGGCAATGCGGGTCAACTGCGGCAGCAGCACCTTGAAGAACCCGGTGCGTTTGCTCAGCCCCAAGGCCGAACAGGCCTCCCACTGGCCTTTGGGCAAGGTCTTGAAAGCGGCCAGCCATATCTCGCTGGAAAATGCGGCAAACACCAGGCTGAACGCGATCATGGCGGCCACGAAGGTATTGATCAGGAACTCACCTTCATAGCCCAGGGCGGCAAGGACCTTCTGCGCGGCGATCTGGCAGCCGTAATAAATGATCAGCAGTGTCAGCAGCTCGGGCAAGCCGCGGAACACGGTGGAAAACGTGGTGGCCCAGGCCCGTGGCAGGCGTTTGCGCGAGCGGGCCGCCAGGGCGACTACCAGGCCCAGCGGCAGGCCGATGGGCAGGCAGGCCAGGGCCAGTGACACAGTGACTAGCGCGCCGGCCAGCAGCGCCTGGCCCCAGCCACCGCTGGCCAAGGACAGCAAGGACAATTGATCGAGCATGACGAACACCTTGTGTTGACCTCACCGGCCTCATCGCCGGCAAGCCAGCTCGCACAGGTAAACCGCTGTTCTTCAGGTCTGTGGGCAACCTGTGGGAGATGGCTTGCCGGCGATAGGGCCCGGTCAGGCAATGAGGGCTTGAAGATCAGTTGTAGATATCGAATGCAAAGTATTTGCTGGCGATCTTCTGATAGGTGCCGTTGGCCACGATCTGTTGCAACGCGGTGTTCAAGCGTTGGCGCAAGGCTTCATCATCCTTGCGCACGGCAATGGCGGCATCGGCCTTGGTGTTGGCTACATCACCCAGAATCTTGCAGCAGTCACCGCCGTTCTTGCTGATCCATTCCTGAAGCGGAAATTTGTCGGCAATCACCCCGTCCAGGCGGCCGGCGGCCAGGTCCGCGTTGGCTTCGTCCATGGTCGGGTACAGCTTCACATCAGCGCCGGCCTTGGCGTAAACGTCCTCGGCATAAATGGCCTGGGTAGACGACGACTGGGCGCCAACCGTGTAGCCGTCGAAGTGGGTTTGGGCATCGGTGATCTTGCTGTCCTTGGCCACGGCCACGGTCAACGGGGTACGGTAGTAATGGTCGGTGAAGGCAATTTTCTTGCGCCGCTCCTCGGTGTCGATCATCGAGGCCACCACAGCGTCGTACTTGCGCGCCATCAGCGCCGGGATGATGCCTTCCCAGTCCTGAGCCACCAGCGTGCACTCGACCTTCATCTGTTCGCACAGGGCATGGGTAATGTCGACGTCGAAGCCATGCAACTGGTTATCGGCGTCGACATAGTTGAACGGCGGGTAGGCACCCTCGGTGGCGAAGCGCAGGGTTTCGCCACTGGCAGCACCCGCCAGCAGCAGGGCGCACGCACCCAGCAAGGCCATGGACTTGTTCATCTCGCACCTCATTGCACTCTTGCTATTGTTGTTTGCCCGCCGACCACGTGGTGTAGCCGACGAACTCGTTATGTAGAGCGGCAGTTGCTTCCAAGCGCTTTTCAACATCCGGCCCGAGTTTCTTGCAGACCTCGTTGACCATCAGGTGTACCCACGACAGCATGGCCGAGGTGGATTCCCAGAACAGATTGAATTCGGTGGGTATGCGGAACACCTCGTCGGCGTTGGCATCGGCCCAGTCACAGAAAGTGTCGGTCACCAAGGTGACCGCAATGCCCGCCTCGCGCGCCTTTTGGCACAGCAACAGGGCATGGCGGGAATAACGGCGCGCCTCGAACACCACCAGGGCGCTGTCTGCGGCGTTACCGAGCAGCACGTCGGCAAAGTGCCCGGCACTGAGGTCGACCAGTTGCACCCCATCGCGCAGGTATTGCAGCAAGTGGCCCATGCACATGGCCAGGCCGCGCTCGGTCTGAAAACCTGCAACAAAGACCCGGCGCTTGCTCGCCAGGCGTTGGGCCACGTTGTGCCAGGCCGGGCCTTGGCGGTACTCGTGCACGCGCACCAGGGCGGCCATTTCCAGTTCCAGGCTGCCGCCGTTGTCGCTGGCGTCCTGGCGCTGGCGGTAATCGTGCAAGCGGTCGCCCACCAGCCACGGGCCATCGCCCAGGTCGCTCTGCAGGTCTTGCTTAAGTGCCTTGAGGTGGGCATAACCCAGGGAGCGGCAAAACCGCCCGACACTGGATTCGCTGACGCCCAGCTTGGCGGCGATGCTGGCCGAGGTCTGGAACGGCAGTTCGTGCAGGTTGGCGAGCATGTAGGTGGCGATCTTGCGGCCTGACGCTGCGGCCCCGTCGAGGCTGGCTTCCAGGCGTTGCTTGATCGGTTGGCTCATGCTGGGGCTCCAGAAGGTAAGGCTTGGGAAGAAAATGAATGTTTTCTGCCATTAAGTCAACATTTGACAGATAGCTGTCACTCGCGGGAAAGTTTTGCCGTTGCAACGCTGTAGCCACTCCAAAATCAACAAGGAGCTTCAGATGTCCGCACCGTCCACCGGCACCGTCGTGCGCGTGCCGTTTACCGAGCTGCAAGGCCTGCTGCAGGCTATCTTCCAGCGCCATGGCTGCAGCGATAGCGTGGCCAGGGTGCTGGCCCACAATTGTGCGAGCGCCCAGCGCGATGGTGCCCATAGCCATGGGGTGTTCCGCATGCCGGGGTACGTGTCCACGCTGAACAGCGGCTGGGTCGATGGGCGGGCCGTGGCCAAGGTCAGTGACCTTGCCGCCGGCTATGTCAGCGTCGATGCCGCTGGCGGGTTCGCCCAGCCCGCACTGGCGGCGGCCCGCGACCTGTTGGTGGCCAAGGCGCGCAACGCCGGCATTGCCGTGCTGGCGATCCACAACTCGCACCATTTCGCCGCCTTGTGGCCAGACGTGGAGCCGTTCGCTGAAGAGGGCCTGGTGGCCCTCAGCGTGGTCAACAGCATGACCTGCGTGGTGCCGCATGGGGCCCGCAAGCCTCTGTTCGGCACCAACCCTATCGCCTTTGCAGCACCCTGCGCCGGGCATGACCCGATCGTCTTCGACATGGCCACCAGCGCCATGGCCCACGGCGACGTGCAGATTGCCGCGCGTGCCGGCCAGCCGCTTCCCGAAGGCATGGGTGTCGATGCCAATGGCGAACCAACCACCGAGCCCAAGGCGATTCTCGAGGGCGGTGCTTTGCTGCCATTTGGCGGGCACAAGGGTTCGGCGCTGTCGATGATGGTCGAATTGCTGGCGGCGGCGCTGACAGGCGGGCACTTCTCCTGGGAATTCGACTGGGCGGAGCACCCGGGGGCGAAAACGCCATGGACCGGGCAACTGATCATCGTCATCGACCCGAGCAAGGCCGAGGGCGAGCGTTTTGCCCAGCGCAGCCGCGATCTGGTGGAGCAGATGCAGGCGGCAGGGTTGACGCGCATGCCGGGTGAACGGCGTTACCGCGAGCGCGAGGTGGCAGACGAGGAGGGGGTGGCGCTGACCGAGCAGGAATTGCAAGACCTGAAAGCGTTGCTTGGTTGATCCGGCCTAATCGCCGGCAGGCCAGCTCCCGCAGTGGGAGATTCTAGGGTTTGTGGCAAGGGTAGCCGTAGCATCTTCAGCGCCTGTGAGATCGAGCGCCGCCCGCGCGGCGCAATCGCGAGCTGCGCTCGCTCCTACGTTTGCTTCGGGCCAGTAACGCCTGTGACAGGCGCGCGCGGCCGCCTTGTTTGTACGGCGCGATATTGAGGCATGCACCAAGGCGTTCGCGCGCGAATCCCACAGGAATAATTGGCCTGAAACAAACGTAGGAGCGAGCGCAGCTCGCGATTGCGCCGCGCGGGCGGCGCTCGCTCTACAGGCGCTGCCATACCTTGTGGCAAACACCTGTCAGCCCTGAGGCGCTCCCTGTGGGAGCTGGCGGCGATTAGGCCATCACTGCCAGCATAAAACCCTGGCCATGCAATGTTGCATAGACAACCTTGCACATTAGTGGATGTTCCTGAGCCGTGTGTGCGGGTATGCTCAGGGCTGACTTTTCGTACTGTCCTGATCCAAGGAGCTGCACGCTGTGTTCAAACATGTCGATGCCTATGCCGGCGACCCGATCCTCTCGTTGATGGAAACTTTCAAGGCCGACCCGCGCGCCGACAAGGTCAACCTGAGCATCGGCCTGTATTACGATGAGGCCGGCGTGGTGCCGCAATTGGCGGCGGTGGATGCGGTGGAAAAGCGCATCGCCGGCCAGGACCATGAAGCGTCCCTGTACCTGCCTATGGAAGGCCTGGCCAGCTACCGTCAGGCGATTCAGGCGCTGCTGTTCGGAGCCGATCACCCGGCCGTGACGGGTGGGCGCGTGGCCACGGTGCAGACCGTAGGTGGCTCTGGCGCGTTGAAGGTCGGCGCCGACTTCCTCAAGCGCTACTTCCCGCAGTCGGAAGTCTGGGTCAGCAACCCGACCTGGGACAACCACCGTGCCATCTTCGAGGGTGCCGGTTTCAAGGTGCACACCTACCCGTACTTCGATCAGGCCACCCGCGGCGTCGACTTCGAGGGCATGCTGGCCACCCTGCAAGCGCTGCCGGCCAATAGCGTGGTCCTGCTGCACCCGTGCTGCCATAACCCGACCGGTGCCGACCTGGCCCAGAACCAGTGGCAGCAGGTGGTCGAAGTGGTCAAGGCCCGCCAGTTGATCCCGTTCCTCGACATCGCCTACCAGGGCTTTGCCGAGGGCCTGGTCGAAGACGCCTACGCCATCCGCGAAATGGCCCGTGCCGGCGTACCGTGCCTGGTCAGCAACTCGTTCTCGAAAATCTTCTCGCTGTATGGCGAGCGGGTCGGTGGCTTGTCAGTAGTGTGCGACGACGCGGCCACCGCACAGAGCGTGCTGGGCCAGCTCAAGGCCACCGTGCGCCGCAACTATTCCAGCCCGCCCAATTTCGGTGCCCAACTGGTGGCTGGTGTGCTCGGCGATGCCGGCCTGAATGCCCAGTGGGCCGAGGAAGTCGAAGTGATGCGCAAGCGCATTCTGGATATGCGCCAGGCGCTGGTCGATGCCCTGGCCGTGCTGCTTCCAGGCCAGGACTTCCAGTTCTTCCTGCGCCAGCGTGGCATGTTCAGCTACACCGGCTTCAGCGTCGAGCAGGTCCGCCGCCTGCGCGACGAATTTGGCGTGTACCTGATCGATAGCGGCCGCGTGTGCATGTCCGGCCTGCGCCCAGCCAACCTTCAACGGGTAGCCGAGGCGTTTGCTGCCGTGCAGAAGTAACCCTGCATCGGGGTGCTGAGCACCCCGTTCGCGCTGCAAGGCCGCTCCTGCATCCACCGCGCAACACCCGCGATGCCTGCCACTTGTAAAGACAAGTGCAACCGCCCCTCGGAAAAGGGCTTCGCAAGTGCAACCTTTCCGTGCACAATCGCGCCCCTCTTTTCCGGTTGAGTTGGGCGAACGCACCATTTCGCCATTCTCAGCCTGTTGCAGTCTTGCGAGTGGAGCTTCACCCGGAATGAATGAGCAGGCCCCAAGCGTTGAACAACGCTTTGCAGAATCGACCCCCGCCACCCTCGGTAACTGGGCGCGGCACGACACCACCTGGATGCTGGGCCTGTTCGGCACCGCCATCGGTGCTGGCACCCTTTTCCTGCCGATCAACGCCGGCCTTGGCGGCTTCTGGCCGCTGCTGGTCCTGGCCGTGCTGGCATTCCCGATGACCTATTTCGCCCACCGTGGGTTGACCCGTTTCGTGCTTTCCGGGCGCACCGGTGGTGATATCACCGAGGTGGTCAAGGAGCATTTCGGCAGCACTGCGGGCACCTCGATCACCGTGCTGTACTTCTTCGCCATCTTCCCGATCCTGCTGATCTACAGCGTGGCGCTGACCAACACCGTGTCCAGCTTCATCGAGCACCAGTTGCACCTGCAGCCACCGCCACGGGCCATGCTGTCGTTCGTGCTGATTCTTGGCCTGCTGGCCATCGTGCGCTGCGGCGAGCAGGCCACGGTCAAGGTCATGAGCCTGCTGGTATACCCGTTCATCGTTGCCCTGGCGCTGCTGGGCCTGTACCTGGTGCCGCACTGGACTGGCGGTATCCTCGATAGCGCCACCCAGGTGCCACCGGCCTCGGCCTTCCTGCACACCTTGTGGCTGGCCATTCCGGTGATGGTGTTTTCCTTCAACCACTCGCCGATCATTTCGGCCTTCGCCGTGGACCAGAAACGCCGCTACGGCGACCACGCCGATGAGCGCAGCGGGCAGATTCTGCGCCGTGCCCACCTGTTGATGGTGGTGATGGTGCTGTTCTTCGTGTTCAGCTGTGTGCTGACCCTGAGCAGCGCGCAGCTGGCTGAAGCCAAGGCGCAGAACCTGTCGATCCTGTCGTACCTGGCCAACCACTTCAGCAACCCGACCATCGCGTTTGCCGCGCCGCTGATTGCCTTCGTGGCCATCGCCAAGTCGTTCCTCGGCCACTACATCGGTGCCAGTGAAGGCCTCAAGGGCATTATCGCCAAGACCGGCGCGCGCCCGGGCGCCAAGGCCCTGGACCGGGTGGTTGCAGGGTTGATGCTGGTAGTGTGCTGGATCGTCGCCACCCTCAACCCGAGCATCCTCGGCATGATCGAATCGCTCGGCGGCCCGATCCTTGCGGTGCTGCTGTTCCTGATGCCGATGTACGCCATCCGCCGTGTACCGTCCATGCGCAAGTACAGCGGCGCGGCGTCCAACGTATTCGTGGTAGTGGTGGGCCTGGTTGCGCTGACTTCGGTGGTGTACGGCCTGCTGGGCTGAGTCACGGCTGGCTATGAAACAAGCCCGGGTTGGCTGGCGCCGCCCGGGTTTTTTGCGCGTGAAATCAGGGTCTCACCTGCATGGGATTTCATCGACCTTGGTGTAAGCAAGTAGCCACCCTCCGCACAAGCTCGCTAGCACGAACAGCAGCCCCAAGCCCCCTGGAAGCGTACGCTCGACGCCTGCTACCACACTGCTTATACCGCCAGCCCCAGCGAACAGGAATGTCGTGTTAAGCGATGCTGCAGCACCCGCTTGACATGGATAGCGTGCCAAGGCCTGCGTCGTCGCGGCCGGGCGCACCAGCGTTGTCCCTGTAGTACATATGAGCACAGCTAGCATAATGCCTGCCACAGATAGCTCCGAAAACCGTTCCCAGATAACAAGGGTTATGCCCCCGGCGCTGATGAGCAGAAAGCCCGCTTTTATTTGAGCCTGTGGGCTAACACGTCGGTTCAGATAGGTTGCAGCCGCTCCCCCGGCGATGTATGCCACCCCGTAGCCAATAAATACAATGGAAAATTGATAGGTCGTCAGCCCCAACCTGCTCATCAGGAGGAGTGGTGCTATCACGATAAAGGAAAAATGGCAGGAGAAGGCGAGACTGGTCTGCAGTGTATAGGCGAGGAAGGTCGTGTCTCGCAGCATTATACGATAACTGGAAATACCGGGCGCTTTGCGTTGCAAGGCAGTTGTACTTGGTAGGAGTACGTACGCCAGGAGTGAAACTATAGAAGCGATAATAGCGAAGCTTATAAAGCTTGCCTGCCAGCCAAAGGATTGCTGGAGGAGCGCACCTACCAGCGGTGATATTGAGATGAACAGCCCGCTTGAGCTGGTTAAGAGGATTCGCATGGTATTACGATGTTCATCTCTGTATAGATCCTGCACTAGCGCTTGGCCTAAGACGAGGCTGCCACACCCCAGCGCCTGTAGTAAACGGAATGCCATGAACATTTGATAGGTGGTAGAGCATGCGCAACCAAGCGCCCCTAAAATGGCTAATCCGAGCCCGCCCAGCAACAGACGTTTGCGCCCGATACTATCCGACAGAGGGCCGATGACGAGTTGCGCCATTGCAACGCCGACAGCAAAGAAACTCACCGAGTAGGCTATCTGCTCTGCACCGACCCGAAACCTATCTGCCAGCGTAGGGAATGAGGGTAGGATCACATCCAGCGGAAATACCCCTAGCAGGGATATCAGAACCAGCAATGTCGAGTACAGAGGGTAGCGCAGTTTAGCTGAGTAAGCGATCATGCTACCAACCCGGAAGCTTTAAATAGCAAGAAATAATCTTCGTTGGCTAGCAATTCGGTACGCTCAATAGCTCGCAGCGTCGGTGCGCAATTAGGCATCGCGCTCGCTGGCTCGTTGGGGCTTGTTGGCAAGTTTTGCGGACTCCATCTTGATAGGCTTGATATAAATATCCATCAGGTTCGTTTTATTATGGCCCCTCCGATAGTAGCGCCTCTTTTAAGATGTACAAGATATTCGCGCAGGCGAAATTTCCGATAGATTTGTAGGATTATTTACCTTGCTATCTGCGAGTGGGCGATTAGTTGGGCCGGATCGCCTCTACCACAGGCCTTGCGAGCATGTTGGAAACCAAGCTCCTTCCATTGTGCGAGCCTAAACAACAAACATTGTTATCAGGCTTTTAAAGGTGAGCGAGAAGGGTGGTTGCTGTCCTGCGTTAGGGGTATCCGCTTTTATCCACATAAAAAGTCTGGCCATAGAAGAATTTCACCCGCCCCCATAGGCACTAGGCCGCCTTCATGCTTAACTCGGTGTCCTTTTCAAACCCCGCATAAGGATTTCGTCATGGCTCAAGTGACTCTCAAAGGCAACCCGGTCCAGGTCAACGGCAACCTGCCACAGGCCGGCGCCCAGGCTCCGGCTTTTTCCCTGGTGGGTGAAGGCCTGGCTGACAAGTCGCTGAAAGACTACGCCGGCAAGCGCAAGGTGCTGAACATCTTCCCGAGCGTCGACACCCCAACCTGTGCCACTTCGGTGCGCAAGTTCAACGCCCAGGCCAACGATGTAGCCAACACCGTGGTGCTGTGCATCTCCGCCGACCTGCCGTTTGCGCAGGCACGTTTCTGCGGCGCCGAGGGCCTGGAGAACGTGAAGAACCTGTCGACCCTGCGTGGCCGCGAGTTCCTCGAAAACTACGGCGTGGCCATCGCCGATGGCCCGCTGGCTGGCCTGGCCGCCCGCGCCGTGGTGGTGCTGGACGAGAACGACAAAGTGCTGCACAGCGAGCTGGTCGGCGAAATCGCTGAAGAACCGGACTACGAGGCTGCACTGGCGGTACTGAAGTAAGCAGCGCGCCTGTCGCGGAGCGCTTTGATGTTGTGATAGCCCTGTAGGAAAGAGTGCAGCTCTGCTCTGCAGGGTTGTCAGTGCTCGCCGTGGCATCTTTAGCGCTTGTGAGATCGAGCGCCGCCCGCGCGGCGCATCGCGAGCTGCGCTCGCTCCTTGTATGTTGTGACTGGCCTGGCGGGAGAAGTTATTCTCGTCAGGCTGAAGAAGCA
>NZ_CAMZMX010000058.1:0-27133 GCF_947311875.1 Pseudomonas sp. PARCl1 | reverse complement strand
CGCCCATTGAAGGCAGGGGGCCGCGTTGCGGCCCAATCGCCGGCAAGCCAGCCCCCACAGGGATCGCCTTAGGGCTGACAGGTGTTTGCCACAAGGTATGGCAGCGCCTGTGAGATCGAGCGCCGCGCGGGCGGCGCTCGATCTCACAGGCGCTGAAGATGCCCTGGCTACCCTTGCCAGGAACCATAGAATCTCCCACAGGGATGTCACAGGGTTATACTGGCAGCACTTCCCTGACAGGTAACCCAATGTCCTCCCTCAGCCACGCCCTGCAGTCCTGCGACATGCTCCTGATCGACGGCCTGCACGCCTTCGAGTTCACCGCCGATACCACTGGCCTGCGCGTCGAGTGCATGGACGGCCGCCAACTGCGCCG
The DNA here is from genome assembly GCF_947311875.1 of Pseudomonas sp. PARCl1. NCBI lineage: Bacteria > Pseudomonadati > Pseudomonadota > Gammaproteobacteria > Pseudomonadales > Pseudomonadaceae > Pseudomonas > Pseudomonas sp. PARCl1. The sequence continues at coordinate 26,757 of NZ_CAMZMX010000058.1, read as the reverse complement.
CTGGTCGTTTACCCCCGAGCAGGTCGCCGCGGCGACCGCCATGGGTGACGAGTGGCAACTGGACGATGCCAACGGCGCGCATCGGCTAGTCTGCATGAGTGCCTTTCGCGCCCCGGATGAAGACCAAGATGAACCGCACCTGGACGACCCTGCTGACCGCTAGCCTGATGAGCCTGACTATCCCGACCCATGCCGCGACCCTGCTGGTGGGCAGCTATACCGATGGTGCCAGCCAGGGTATCTACCGCTACCAGTTCGACGAACAACGGGGCCACATCGACCCTACCCCGCAGCAAGTGGTGAAAAGTGTCAGCCCGTCGTGGCTGGTGCTGTCGGCCGACCGCCGCCTGCTGTTCGCTGTCAATGAAACCCCGGGCGGCAATGCCAGCAGTTTCAGTGTCAGTGCAAAGGGCGACATCAAGCCGCTCAACCAGGTGGCCAGCCAAGGCGACGAGCCAACCCATGCCAGCCTCAGCCATGACCAGCGCTACCTGTTCGTGGCCAACTACGCGGTCAACCCTGACCCCGGCGGCAGCCTGGCAGTGATGCCGGTAGCCAGGGACGGTCAGCTCAAGCCGGTCGTGCAGCAACTGCGACACCGGCCCAGTGGCGTCAACCGCGAGCGCCAGGCGGGGGGGCATGTGCATTCACTGGTGTCGTCACCCAATGGGCAATATCTGTACGCTAGCGACCTCGGTGCCGACAAGGTATTCATCTACCGCTACGACGGCGCCAGCCCGGACCAGCCGTTGAGCCCGGCCACGCCGCCGTCGGTGGCGTTGCCGCCAGGCAGCGGACCACGCCACCTGCTGTTCGATGCCACGGGGCAGCATGCCTACCTCACGTTGGAAATGAGCGGGGAAGTGGTGATGTTCGATGTCAACGGTGCGGGCCTGACCGAGGGTCAGCGCCTGCCACTGACCGAAGACTCTGCGTCGACGGCCAAGGCGGCGGGCGGGTTGCACCTGTCGGCCGACGGGCACTTCCTGTACGTGAGCAATCGCGGTACAGCGAATGAAATCGTGGTGTTTGCGGTTGGCAAGGGCGACGGCAAGCTGACGTTTGTGCAGCGCCGCGCCGTGGAAGGCGACCACCCCCGCGAGTTTGCCCTGGACCCCAGCAACCGCTTCCTGCTGGTGGCGAACCAGAAGAGCAACCAGATCGTGGTCATGCGCCGTGACGCCGAGACTGGCAAGCTGGGCGAGACGGTGCAGATCCTGGACCAGGACGCACCCTCGGACTTGAAGTTCATCGACTGATATCAACACCACGCCTTGTAGGAGCGGCCTTGTGTCGCGAAAGGGCCGCGGCGCGGCCCCGGCAATGTCCGCGGTAACGCGAGAACCCGGGGCCGCTGCGCGACCCTTTCGCGACACAAGGCCGCTCCTACAGGGAGCCGGGTGAAGCTACCTGGCCATGATCGAGCGGAACAGGTCTGATGCCAACCACCCCTCTAGCCAGCTCCGCAGCCGCGGATAGGCGGCCTCGGCGAACCACTGGGGTTCCACCCCGGCAAACTGGCGCATCAGGGGCAGCAAGGCGGCGTCGGCGATGCTCGGCTGGTCAGCCAACAGGTACGGCCGGCTCTCCAGCAACCCTTCGAGCTCCGCCAGCCAGGCCTCGGCCTGCTGGCGGTAGTACGCGCGAGGGTGCTGCGGGTAGCGCTCGGCATACTTGTACAGGTTCACCTGCGACTTGAACGTGCTGTCATTACGCGCGATCAGGGCATGCGCCTGCTGCGCCGCCGCGGGGTTCGCGCGCAGTTGCCAATCTTGCGGGTCGTTCTGCGCCAGCGCCCAGCGCATGATATCCAGGCTCTCTTCCAGCACCTGGCTGCCGGTGTCCAGCACCGGCACCGTGCCCTTGGGGGACAAGGCCAGCAGTTCTGCCGGCTTGTTCTTCAGCGCCACTTCGCATACCTCGACCTCACAGCCCGCATAGCGCAGGGCCAGGCGCGCGCGCATGGCCCACGGGCAGCGACGGAACGAGTACAGGATCACCCGCACACCTGCACCTCGCTCAGGCCATTGCCTTGGCGGTGCACCTGAATCTGCACCGGGATCCGCTCGTGCATTTCCTGCACGTGGGAAATCACTGCCACCTTGCGCCCCTGTGCCTGCAAGCCGTCCAGGGCATCCATGGCCAGCTGCAGCGACTCGGGGTCCAGGCTGCCAAAACCTTCGTCGATGAACAGCGATTCGATGCGCAGGGTGCTGGAAGCCATCGAAGCCAGGCCAAGGGCCAACGCCAGCGACACCAGGAAGGTTTCGCCGCCGGACAGTGAGTGCACCGAGCGCAGCTCGTCGCCCATTTCGGTGTCCAGGACCAACAGGCCCAGGGCGCTGCCGCCTCGCTTGAGGCGGTAACGGCGGGCCAGTTGGCGCAGTTGGCTGTTGGCATGGTGCAACAGCAGGTCAAGGTTGTAACCCTGGGCGATCTTGCGGAACACATCGCCCGAGGCCGAGCCGATCAGGGCATTGAGGCGGGCCCAGCGCTGCCACTGCTGGCGGGCTTGCTCGATCTCGGCTGCCAGTGCCTGATGGGCCTGCTGGCGGCGCTGGTCATCGGCCTGCTGCGCCCGCAGTTCGGCGCATTGCTGCTCGTGGCTGGCCATGCGCTCGCGCAGTTCCAGCAGGGCTTGCTCGAGGGCTTCGGCCGTGGTGTCCACGGTCATGTCGGCCACGTGCTGTTGCAGGCGCTGTTCGCGCTCCTGCAGCAACACGCGGCTTTGTTCGATGGCTTTTTCCGCGCCTTGCAAGCGCTGGCGCAATGCTGTGACCTGCGCATCCTCCATGGCCAGCAGGCGATCCAGCCCGGCGTCATCCAGCTCTGGGTGCTGGCTGCGCCACTGCGCGATCTGGCCCTGCAACTGCTGGCATTCGGCAACCAGCGCCTGTTGCTGCTGGCCGTCGGCCTTCAGCTCGCTGGCCAGTTGCACGGCTTGCGTGCGCAGTTCCTGCAGGCGCTGGGCGGTGTCGGCGTCCAGGGCGCGGGCTTGGTCCAGCGCGGCGTCCATGTGCTGTTGCCAGGCTTCGGCAGTGGCGTGTTCACCGAGCAGTTCGCCGAGGGCGGCCTGGGCCTGCTGGCGCTGCTCGTCCAGGGCGGCAAGTTGTTGCTGCAACTGCTGCAGGCCTTGCACGCGGGCCTGGTGCTGGTCGCGCAGCTTGTCGAGTTGGGTTTGCCGGGCCTGCTGTTCTTCCAGTTCGTCCTTGCGCTGTTCCAGTTGCTGCAAGCGCTGGGCGATCTGCTGGTCCAGGGCCAGGAAAGCATTGGCCGGGTCTTCGTCGAGTGCCTTCAGGGCCTGCTCGGGCAGCACCCCGGCCAGGTCGTGCAAGCCTTGCTGCAACTGCTGCTCGTCGTTGGCCAGGGCCTGGTGCTGTTGTTCGAGGTGGCGCTGGGCCTGCTGTTGAGCGTCTTGGGCGGCCTGCAGTTGCTGGGTGAGGCGGGCAGCATCGCGTTGCAGCGTGAGCAGCGCGCTCTGGCGTTTCTCGTCCTGCGCAATTTCCGCCTCCAGGCGCTGCAGCTGGCTGGCCAGCCAGGTGCTACGGGCCTTGTCATCCTGCGGGGCCAGGGCCGGCCACAGGCTGTGCGCCTGCACTTGCGCCACCAGCGGTTGCAACTGATCGCCCAGTTGCTGCTGTTGCTGCTGGAAGTCCTTGAGCTGGGCGTTGACCACGCCCAATTGGGTGCGCAGCTCGACCAGCTTGGCGTTGAGGGTGTCGACCTGTCGCTGCGCGGCAGCTTCTTCAGCCTGGTCATGCCGACCCAGGCTGTGCAGCAGTGCGTCAGGCTGGTGGAACGGGTGTTCGGCACTGCCGCAGACTGGGCAAGGTTCGCCATCGCGCAATTGCTCGCGCAGTGCCTCCACGCTGGTGGTGCGCGCCAGGCGTTGCCGCTCCAGCAACTGGCGGGTGAGGTTGAGCGCCTGTTCGGCCGCCTCCAGCTCGGCCTTCGCCGCGGTGCCTTCGCTGATCAACTGCTGGCGTTGCTGCATGGCCTGTTGCTGGCGTTCACGAACGCTGTCCAGTTGCTGGCGCAGTTCCAGTTCGCGGCCGTGCAGGCGCGACATTTCTTCAACAGCGCGCTGCTGCTTGCGGTTGTCCTGCAGCATGCCACCGAGCAGGTCGATCTGCTCGGCCAGGGCCTGGGGTTCGGCCTTGGCTTCGCGGAACAGCAGCTCGTAGGCATCGCGCTCGGCCTGCAGCTGCACATTGGCCTGGCTGGCCTGGGCCTGCAGGCCGGGCAGCTCTTCGCGGCCCTTGGCCAGGCGGCCGCCAATCAGCATCACCTGTTTGAGTTGCGGCAGGTAGGCGTGCCACGCACTGGCCAGGCCTGCCAGGTGCTCGCTGTCGGCAAGGGCACTGTCGATCTGCGCCAATTGCTGCAGGCTGCGCTGCTGGTTGGCCTCCAGCTGTTGCAACTGCTGCTGGCCATCGGCGACGTGTTGTTCAGCCTGTTGGCTGCTGCTGTGTTGCGCGGCCAGCGCTTCGTCCAGGCGCGCCAGGTTGTCCTGGGCGGCGAAGGCCTGGCGCAGGCGTGGGGCATTCTCGCCGTGTTGCGCCTGGCTGTCGGCGAGCGCCTGGCGTGCGGCGTTCAGTGCTTGCTCCAGGATATTTGCGCGTGCCTGGAGTTCGTCCTGCTGCTGTTGCTGCTGCGCAATTCTTGCCGCCAGTGGGGCCAGTTGTGCGTTCAGCGCCTGCTGGCGGTGGAACTGGTGGCGCTGAGGTGCCAGGCGCTCCAGGCGCAGCAGGTCCAGGCGCGGTTCGGCCAACTGCTGCCAGTCCTGCTCGGCGGCCTGCAGCGCGCGGGCCGCCTCGGCGTGCTGGGCTTGCAGCCGGTTTTGCTCTTGCAGCCAGTTGCGTTGCTGTTCCAGCTGGCGCTCACTGGCCTGGTCAGCCTTCAGGTGCTGCTGCGCCTGCTCCAGTTGCTGGTCGAGCTGAGCGCGGGCTTCGGCATCCATCGGCAGCAGGTGGCTGGCGCGCGCGAGCAGGTCGTTGTGCACCTCACCGGCCTCGCGGGCCTTGCTGAACGCGCGCTGGCCCAGGCGGGTGTAGATGGCGGTGTTGGTCAGTTTTTCCAGCAGTTCGCTGCGCTCTCTGTCGTCGGCCTTGAGAAACGCGCCAAACTCGCTCTGGGCCAGCATCACCGCGCGGGTGAACTGCTCGAAGTTCAGGCCCAGGCGGGCTTCGACCAACTGTTTGTATTCGTTCTTGCCGCTGGCCAGGACCTGCTCGCTGTCCAGGTCGTAAAAGCTCTGGCGGCTGTGCTGCAACTTGCCGTTGGCCTTGTCGCGGGCGCGGTTGGCTTCCCAGCGGGCACGGTAGCGGCGGGCGTCGACGCCGACGAAATCGACTTCGGCAAAGCCGCTGCCGGTACCACGGCGTAGCAGGTTGCGCGGGTCGGATGTGGGGATGTCGCCGTCGGCATCCGGCACCTTGGCTTCGCGACCGATGTCATTGAGCCGCGGCACGGTGCCGAACAGGGCCAGGCACAGGGCGTCGAGCAGGGTGCTCTTGCCGGCGCCGGTGGGCCCGGTAATGGCGAACAGGCCGGCGCTGGCCAGGGGCTCGGCAGTGAAGTCGATGTCGACGGGGCCGGCCAGCGATGCCAGGTTCTTCAGGCGGATGGCAAGAATCTTCATGGCTGCTCCTCTTCCTGCTGCACGTCCTGCAACAGCAAGGCAAAGTCGGCCAGCGCCTGCTCGTCGACAGCGCTGCCGTAGGCTTGCTCCCAGGCCCGGCTGAACAGGTCTTGCGGGGTCATCTGGACCAGTTCGACAAAGGCCAGGTCATCATCTTCGCTACTGTTGCGCCCAGCGTACTCGGCACTGATACGCACCAGCCGCACTGCCTTGCCCGCCAGCGCGGTCTCGATCTGCTGGCGCAGGTCCGGTTGCGGCTCGTCGAGAATGACCCGCACCTCCAGCCAGGGTTGGCGATTGGGGTCTTCCAGCAGGTCGATTACCGGCTGGTCTGCCAGTTGCTGTAACAGCTCACCCAGCGGTGCCGGGCCGATGCGTTGCAGGGCCACGGCGCGCGGTACCGGGCGCGGCTCGACGCTGACTAGGCCGCTGCCGTCCAGTTCCACCTCCAGCACCTGGTGCGGGTAGTTGATTTCGGCGAACGACAGCGGGATCGGTGAGCCGCTGTAGCGAATGCGTTCTTCGCGGTTGACCTTCTGTGGCTTGTGCAGGTGGCCGAGGGCGACATAGCTGATGGCCTTGTCGAACAGCTTGGCCGGCAGCGCCTCGGCGTTGCCGATGATCAGGCTGCGCTCGGAGTCTTCCGACACTGCGCCCCCGGCCATGTGCGCATGGCTGATGGCAATCAGCGCCTGGTCTTTCTTGCGTTTTTGCAGTGCTGCGGCGATCAGTTGCTGGTGCACCTGGGTGATGCCTTGCAGGTAGTCGTCGCCCAGGTGGGGGCCGGTGACTTCGGCCGGCCGCAGGAACGGCAGCGCCAGGCACCAGGCTGCGACCTTGCCACGGCCATTGGTCAGCGGGATCAGCAGCCGCTCGGCATCCAGTTGGCCCTCGTCCAGCCAGTGCACACGGCCCAGGGCGTGGGTGCGCAGGCGGCGCATGAGTGCGGCAGGCAGCTCGATGCGCGAGCCGGAATCGTGGTTGCCGGCGATCATCACGATGTCCAGCTTGGGCTGCTGCTCATGCGCCTGGACGATGAAGTCGTACAGACGCTCCTGGGCTTTGACCGGGGGGTTGACCGTGTCGAAGATATCGCCGGCGATCAGCAGCGCATCCGGCTGGCGCAGGCGAAGCTGGCCGAGCAGCCAGTCGAGGAAGCAGGCGTGTTCGAAATCGCGTTCCTGGCCGTGCAGGCTTTGGCCCAGGTGCCAGTCGGAGGTATGAAACAGACGCATGGATGACCTGTGGTGTCGAGTCGAGCAAGCCAGAGGGCTTGGCTTTGGGGATGGGCGTTGCGCGAGGGCGGTATGGTAACCCAAGCAGGGGGGTGGGGGGCAGGGCGGGGGATAGGGGGGAGGGCTGGTAGCGGTTCGTCATCACATTTGCAGCGCCTGTGAGATCGAGCGCCGCCCGCGCGGCCGCCTTGTTTGTACGGCGCGATGTCGAGACATGTACCCAGGGTGGGGCTGGCACCGGCTGCGCCGGTGTTCGCGGGCATGCCCGCGAAGAGGCCCTGGCAGGCAGCCGGCTACTTGGGATAAAGCGGCGGCAAGCTGCCGTTCTCCCCAGCCGGCAACAACACCTGCTCGGCCGGCGGTATCGTGCCGATCGCCCGCCACAAATCCTCACCCTGCCAATACTGCCCACTCTCGCTGTACAACGCGCCATTCAACCCATCCAGCGCATCCGACAACGGCACGAAGCGCGCCGCCATCTCGGCCAGGGTCTCCGGTTGCTGCCGGGCCCAGGCGTCCAGCGCCTGGCGGGTGGCCTGGGGGTCGTTCGCCAGGCAGGCGCGCTTGAGGTCATCCAGCAAGGTGCGCGGGCTCGGCCCGTTCTGCGCCGCACGCAGCACCGCCGGTTGCGAGCGGGCGCGCCACCACAGGGCGAAGCCCAGTACGGTGGAAAGGGCGAACAACAGAGTCGCCAATTGCCAAGGCCACAGCGCGCTGCTGGCGCTGCTGCTATCGCCCACCGGGCTGTCGGCACTCAATGCCGGGTTGTCCTGCACGTTCAGCGTACGCGCCGGCAGGCTGCTGTGCTCCAGGTGATCTTCACGGGTGTTCCACCACGCCACTTCCAGCGCCGGCAGGGCCAACGTGCCGGCATGGGTGGGCACCAGTGCTTCGCGTTCCTCGCGGTTGGCGGTCATGCCGCGTTCGTTGATTTCGTTGCGCAGCAGCGGCTGGTCGGGGTAGCGGCGCAGGCCGGTGATCTCGGTGGCGGGTAACGGCGGCAACTGGGTGCTGGAAAGGCCTTCGGCGCGCAAGGTGATGTTGCGCGTCAGCGAGTCGCCAATCTGTACCTGCTGGTTGCCGGGGTCGGGGTTCCAGTGCTCTTCCAGTGTCAGGCTACGCGCCGGCAACCACGGCACACCCGCAGGCCAGGCGGCGGGAATCGGGCGTACCGCCAGCCGCAGCGGCAGCGAGCTGACCTGTACCTGGTGCCCGGCCCGGGCCGTGCCATTGGCTTGCGGGGTTTCGTCGCTGCTGGCTGCGGCGGTGGCGCTGAACGTCAGTGGCGGGATCTCGAGCGTGCCACTTTGCTGGGGGTACACGGCATAGCGGGTTTCGATCACGCCGTGGCGCACGCCATTGATTTCCTTTTCATAGGTGCGCGATTCGCCGAGCGGTTCGACCTTGGCGCCTTCCAGCTGCAGCGGGCTCAGGCTGCTGTCGTCATAGAGCGCCACCGAGTGATAGATGCGCAAGGTGAGCACAGCCTGCGCCTGCACGTAGACGTCGGGGCTGTCGAGGGTGGCCTCGATGAACACCTGTGAAGTGTCCTGGCGGCTGGCATCGGCCTGCAGCACTTGCAGGTCGATGGCCTGGCTGCGTGACTGACCCAGCTGCAGCTCGGGGATACGCAGGCTGCCGCTGCGCCGCGGCAGCAAGGTGATGATCCAGCGGGTGCTGGCGCGGGTTTCACCGTCGAGGGTATGCAGGCTGTTCAGCTGGCGCGTGCCGCGCACCTCGAAGTCGCCTTCCAGGGCGCGCAGGTCGGGCTTGCCGAACTGGGTGACGTCCTGGCTTTCCAGGGTCAGTTCCAGGCTTTCGCCAGCCTGCAGGCGGGTGCGGTCGACGCTGGCCTGCAGCAGGGGTTCAGCCTGGGCCAGGGTGGCCCACAGCAGGGAGAGGAGCAAGACGCCGAAGCGACTCATCGTGGGGTTTCCTGTTGCAGTTGCTGTTCGTACCAGAATTTGCGCCGCAGCAGCTCCGCCGGGTTATCGGGGATCTCCCGCAGCCATTGTTCCAGGGCTTGGCGCTGTTCGGCGTCGAGGCTGGTCGACACCGGGCGCTGGGGCGGCTGGATGACGCCCTCATCGGCACCCGGCTGATTACCCGGTGCACCCTGGCTGTTGCTGCTGCTTTCGCCAGGCTGCTCGGCGCTGGCTTGTTCATCACCGCCGGGGGTGCCCTGGGCGGCGCTGCTGGCCGAACTGCTGTTGCCTTCGGTGTCGCTGCCGGGCGTGCCTTGGGCATCGTTACCGGGCGGTTGTTCCTCGGCCTTGGCCTGGCGCTGTTGCAGCAGCTGTTGCACCAATGCCTGGTTGTCCAGTGCCACTTGCAGATCGGGTTCGCGCTCCAGCGCCTGCTCGTAGGCGTCCAGGGCCGCTTCCAGCTCACCGGCACGGGTCAGTGCATTGCCTCGATTGTAGTGGTCGGCGGCCGTGTCGCCTTGGGAAAATGCCTCGGCCGCACCCGCGTAGTCGCCGGCCTGGTACAGCGCCAGGCCGCGCCACTGCGTGTCATGGAAGTGCCGAGCCGCGCTGGCTGGGCGGTTCAGCTCGAGCAGGCGTTGGCCTTGCTGGTCGGGGCGCAGCCACAGGTCATCGAGCTCGAAAGCCTGGCTGGGCTGGGGCAGGGCCAGCAGCAACGGCAGGCAGAACAGCCAACCGCGCCGGCCGGCACACGCGGCCAGCAGCAGCAGCGGAATCAGCAACCAGTAGCCCTGGTCGGCCCAGCTGTCCAGCTGCAGGGTCTGGCCGTCGTTGCGCCCGGCCCGCGGCTGGTCGAACAGGCCCAGGCCACGCAGGTCCAGGTCGTCGATACGCGCATGCCGGTAGCGCCCGCCGGTGCCGTTGATGAAACCCTTGAGGCTGGCGTTGTCCAGGCGGGGCACCAGAATGCCGCCTTGGTCATCCTTGAGGTATTCGCCATTGGCCTGGCGCACGGGGGCACCGTCACGGCTACCGATACCCAGCATCAGCAGGCTGGGGCCCTGCCGGCCAAGGGCCTGGGCGATGCCCTGGCGCTCCGGGGCGCTGAGCGACGACCCGATCAGCAGCAGGCGGCCCTGGCCGAGCCCGCTCTGGGCCAGCAGGGCCAGGCCCTTCTGCACGGCCAGGTCGGCGCGCTGGCCGGGCTTGGGCATGATCGACGGGTCGATGGCCTCCAGCAGGTTGCGCGTGGTGGCCAGGTCATCGGACAGCGGCACCAGGGTGTGTGCGGAGCCGGCATAGACCACCAGCGCCGTCTGGCTGTCGCGGCGGTGCTCCAGCAGGTCGAGGATTTTGCGCCGGGCCTGTTCCAGGCGATTGGGCGGGCTGTCCTCGGCGAGCATCTGCGGGGTCAGCTCCAGCAATATCACCAGCGGGTCGGCCGGGCGCTGGCGGTTTTCTTCCACCCGCTGCCAACTGGGCCCGAGCAGGGCCAGGATCACCAATAGCCAGGCCAACCCCAGCGCCACCCACGGCAGTTTGCTGGTGTTGCCGTTGCCGCCGCCCAGCAGCACAGCGTGGAATGCCGGCGGCAGGATCAGCTGCCAGCGCCCGGCCCGTTTGCGCCGATGCCACAGCTTGTACAGCAGCCAGCCAAGCAGGGGCACGGCCAGCAGCCACAGGGGGCGCAACCATTGCGGCCACAGGTCGATCATCGCCGCCTCCGCAAGCGCAAGCGCTTCAGGCGTTGGCGCCATTCCGGGTGTGGCTGCAAGAAGCGCGGCTTGCGCAGCAGGCGCTGCATCAGGTTGTCGGGCCATTGCACGGCCACCACCAGCAGCACGCTCAGCAGCAGTGCCAGGGCCAATGGCCAGGCGTACAGGGCTTGGGCGGTGCGGGCCTGGGTCGGTTGCTGGGCCACCGGTTCGAGTTGGTCGAGGGTGTCGCCAATAGCGTCCAGTTCGGCTCCGTCATGCGCGCGGAAGTAGGCACCGTGGGTGATTTCGCCGATTTCCCTGAGTGCGGCTTCGTCCAGGTCCAGGCTCGGGTTGAGGCCGAGCAGGCCTGGGGTGCCACTGGCTTCGGGGTTGGCGCCAATGCCGATGGTGTAGATGCGCACGCCTTCCTGGGCTGCCAGGCGGGCTGCCGTCAGCGGATGGATCTGCCCGCCATTGTTGGCACCGTCGGTAATCAGCACCAGTACCCGGCTTTGCGCCGGGCGCTGGCGCAGGCGTTTCACCGCCAGGCCAATGGCGTCGCCGATGGCCGTGTTCTTGCCGGCGATGCCGATTTGCGCTTCGTCGAGGAAGGTGCGCACGGTACGCCGGTCGAACGTGAGCGGGGCCTGCAGGTAGGCCTGGCTGCCGAACAGGATCAGGCCCACGCGATCGCCTTCACGGTCCTGCAGGAAATCGCCGAGCAGGGCCTTGACCAGGTCGAGGCGGCTGATGTCTTCGTTTTTCCACTGCATGTCCGGGAAGTCCATCGACCCGGACACGTCCACCGCCACCAGCAGGTCGCGGCCGCTGGCCGCCACTGGCAACGGGTCACCGAGCCATTGCGGGCGCGCGGCAGCGCACAGCAGCAACAGCCAGATGACCACGAATGGCCCTTGCTGGCGCCAGGTGGGCAGGTTCAGCCGCGCGCGCCGCCCGGCCAGGCCTTCCAGTTCGTTGAGGAAGCCAACCTTGAGTACCGGTTCGCCGCTGTCGGCGGCGGGCAGCAGCAGGCGCGCCAGCCACGGCAGCGGCAACAGGGCAAAGACCCACGGCCAGGCCAGTTCAAACATGCTTGCGGATCCAGGTTTCGACGGCTTGGCTCAGCCCGGCGATGGCCTTGTCGTCGAGTTTGCACTCGGGTTTATAGGCGCCTTCGACCAGCACCATCCAGCGTGTGAGGCCGGCTGCGGGGCAGCGGTTGTCGAGAAATGCCAGCCACTGGCGGCCGTTGAGGGTGTGGCTATTGGCGCCCGGGTAGTGGCTGCGGCACAGGCGCTTGAGCAGGGCGTTGATCTGTTGCAGCCAGGCGCCGGCGGGGGCGCCGTCGTAGGGGCGTGGCAGGCGTGCCAGCTCGGCCAGCGCTTCTACCCGCACCGGGTCCAGCGGTTGCTCGGCGCGTACGACACGGCGCTTGCGCGGGCGCCAGTGCCGCAGCCGCCACAGGCCCCAGCCCAGCACTGGCAGGATGACCAGCAATGCCCACCAGCCGGGTGCCGGCGGCCACAGGCCGATGGGCGCCGGTTCGATCAGCGGTTGCAACTGATCGAGCGGGTTCATGACGCGCTCCGCGGGCGCTGTGCGCTCAGGTATTCGCGCAATTGCTCGATCATTTCACTTTGCGTGCTCAGCGGCATCAGCAGCACCCGCAGCTTTTGCGCCAGCAGCTCCCAGCGCTCGATGCGGGCTTCGGCCTGCTGGCGGTAGGCCTGGCGCAGGTTGGCGTCGAGGGTGTCGAGCTCCAGCTGCGCGCTGCGTTGGGCAAAACGCAGCAGGCCAGCGGCCGGCAGGGCATGGTCGAGTGGGTCGGACACCGGCAGCAGCAGCAGGTCGCAATGCCGGGACAGCATGGCCAGGTGCTGCTCCACCTGGGCGCTGAGCGAACGCTCGTCGCAGATCACGATGGCCAGGCTGCCCGGGCGCAGCACTTCGCGGGCGCGGCGCAGGGCCAGGCCAAGGCTGTCGGCCCCGGCAACCGCCTCGGTGTGCAGCGCCTGGTTGACCTTGGCCATGCGGTTGAGCAACTGCAGCAGGCTCTGTTTGCTGCGCCGGGGCTTGATTTCGTGGTGCTCGTTGTCGCCGAACACCAGGCCGCCGATGCGGTCGTTATGGGCCAGCGCGGCCCAGCCGAACAAGGCGGCGGCCTGGGCGGCGAGCACCGACTTGAACATCAGGCCCGAGCCGAAGAACAGCCGCTGGCTCTGCTCGACCAGGATGAAGATAGGCCGTTCGCGTTCTTCGTGGAACAGCTTGGTGTGGGGCTCCTGGGTGCGTGCGGTCACCCGCCAGTCGATGTTGCGCACGTCGTCGCCGGCCTGGTACACGCGCACCTGGTCGAAGTCCACACCGCGCCCGCGCAGCTTGGAATGGTGCAGGCCGACCAGCGGGCTGCGTTGGCCGGGCTTGGAAAACAGCTGGATTTCGCGCACGCGGTGGCGCATGTCGATCAGCTCGGCTAGGCCGATGCGGATGCCGGGTTCGGCCAGGTGCGCAGTGGGCATGGGGTCAGGCAACGGCGACGACGTCGAGGATGCGCTGGACCACGCGGTCCTGGTCGATCCCCGCGGCCTCGGCTTCGAAGGAGAGGATGATGCGGTGGCGCAGTACGTCGAACAGCACCGCCTGGATGTCTTCGGGGCTGACGAAGTCGCGCCCGGCCAGCCAGGCGTGGGCACGTGCGCAGCGGTCCAGCGAAATGGAACCGCGCGGGCTGGCGCCATAGGCGATCCAGTCGGCCAGCTCGGTATCGAATTTGGCCGGGGTGCGGGTGGCCATGACCAGCTGCACCAGGTATTCCTCGACGGCATCGGCCATGTACAGGTTGAGGATTTCCTTGCGCGCGGCAAAGATCGCCTGCTGGCTGACCCGCCGTTCGGGTTTCACTTCGCCGCCCAGCGCTTCGCCACGGGCCTGCGCCAGGATGCGCCGCTCGACCGCGGCGTCCGGGAAGCCGATTTTCACGTGCATCAGGAAGCGGTCGAGCTGGGCTTCGGGCAGCGGGTAGGTGCCTTCCTGCTCGATCGGGTTCTGCGTGGCCATGACCAGGAACAGGGGCGACAGGTCGTAGGTGCTGCGGCCCAGACTGACCTGGCGTTCGGCCATGGCCTCGAGCAGTGCCGACTGGACCTTGGCCGGTGCACGGTTGATTTCGTCGGCCAGCACCAGGTTATGGAAGATCGGCCCCTGCTGGAACACGAAACTGCCGGTTTCCGGGCGGTAGATTTCCGTGCCGGTGATGTCGGCCGGAAGCAGGTCGGGGGTGAACTGGATGCGGTGGAACTGCGCTTCTATGCCCTCGGCCAACTCCTTGATGGCCTTGGTCTTGGCCAGCCCGGGCGCCCCTTCGACCAGCATATGGCCGTCTGCCAGCAGCACGATCAACAGCCGCTCGACCAGTTTCTCCTGGCCTAGGATCTGGGTTGAAAGAAAGGTGCGCAGCGCGATCAGCGCTTCACGGTGTTCCATCGGCGACGGTTCCTGGTAGGGGGCCGGAGGCGGCTGACGGCAGCTGCCCTGGCAAGGGCTGATACTTTAATCCATCCGGGGGGGCGGCGACTAATGGCACGGGGTAAATTTATCGCTGCAGCGGGCCTGGGGTATGGAAAACTCTCACGAAGGCTTGGCGATTGCCTGATGTTGCCTGACGGCGTACTGGCGCCTGCTTGTGCTTTTGGGTCAAGCACAAGGCACGAAGATGGTAGCGAGCAACGGCGGTACGCCGACCCCTCGGCGGGTAACCCTGCATTTCGGGGTGTTCTTCGATGGCACCGGTAACAATCAGCACAACGCCACGGCATTGGCGGGGCACGGCGGCAGTTATGCCAATGCGCTGAGCAACGTAGCCCTGCTGCATGCGTTGTACCCGGCGCAAGCGGCCGATGGCGAGGCGCGCCAGGTCTTTTTCAAATGCTACATGGAAGGCATCGGCACCTTGGCCGGTGAAACCGACCCGGTGTATGCCTCTGCCACCGGGCGTGGCCGCACGGGCGTGGAAGCCCGGGTGGCCGAGGCGTTGCAGGCGATTGCCGGGCAACTGCAGGGTTGGTGCCAGGCGCACCCGCAGTGGGTGCCGGCACGCATGGAGTTCGACTTGTTCGGCTTCAGTCGTGGGGCGGCGGCGGTACGCCACCTGGCCAACCTGTTGCACGACGGTGCCGGGCAATTGTTGCCGGTGGCGTGTGACATCGCGATCAACTTCATGGGCTTGTTCGACACGGTGGCCGCGATCATCGCGCCGTTGCAGGGCGACTTCGACCCCACCGACGAGCACCACGGTGGCTTGCGCCTGGGCCTGGGGGCGGGTATTGCCCGGCAGGTGGTACAACTGGTCGCGCGGGATGAGCGGCGGCATAACTTCCCGCTGGTGAGCAGTGGCCACGACATAGTGCTGCCGGGTGTGCACTCGAATATCGGTGGCGGCTACCCGGAAACCACATGGGAACAGGTGCTGTTGTGCAAACCGCAATCCCAGCGCGTGCCGGTGGCGACGCCTGCCGGGCAGTGCCGCGTGCATGCCGTGATGCAGGGCCTGTTGGCGACGGATTTTGCCGACATGGGGGAACCCCGGCCACGGGTGATCACCTGGGAGGAGCCGATCGCTGGCGGCCACCCGCGTGAAGCAGAGAAGCAAGTCTACGCAGCAGTAGCCCGCGAGCGGGAGGTGGCCGGGCACCTGTCGCGTGTCTACCTGAGCGTGATGCGCGAGCTGGCGGTACGGGCTGGCGTGCCGTTTGCGCCGTTGGGCGGCCAGGCGGAGCACCGTTTGCCGGCTGAATTGCAGGTGATCAGCGCAAAACTGCATGGCTTCGCTTTGGGCGAAACCGGGCAATTGGCGCTGAGCGAGCAAGAGCAGCGCTTATTGCGCGACAAGTATGTGCACGCTTCGGCGAACTGGAATGCGCTTAAAGGGTTGCGTAACAGCGTGCTGGATGTGTTGTTTGTCAACCGGCCAGGGGTGGCGGGGCGGGTGGTGCATGGGAATCCGGTGGGGTGAATGTGTCTGGGGTGGCAGGGGTTCGCCACCCCATTCATTCATCGCTGCGCGTTCCTGCGTTTTCGAGCGATATACCCCTCCTGCGCCACGGTCAGCATCACTGTCAGCACCATGAACGCTACCGAAGCAACGAAAATGCCATTTGGCAGCCCCCGGTCGAGCATCCAGCCGAACGCCACTGGCCCGACGGCGCCACCGATGTTGAACCCGGTCGAGACCAGCCCGAAGGTCTTGCCTTCGGCACCCTTGGGCGCGGCCGCTTTTACCAGCATATCCCGCGACGGGGCGATCATTCCGGTCAGCAGGCCGATGCTGCCCAGCACCACCACCAATGCCCATTCGCGCAGCACACCCAGGGCCACCACGGCGGTCAGCACTGCAGCCAGGGCGAAAGCCAGCGCCGCCACCAGGCCATGCCGGCGGGTACGGTCGGCCAGGGCACCGCCACACAGCACCCCTGCGGCGCTACAGAGCAAGAAGGCGGTAAGCGCGGTATTGGCCCAGGCCAAGGTCAGGCCTTGGCCTTGCACCAGTGCGGCAACGGAGAATTTCTCGATGGCACTGGTGCTCAGGTTGAGCAATATGAACAGCACTGTCAGCACGCCGATCATGGGTGTGAACAAGCGCACTCGGCCGTTTGCCGGCGGCGCGCCGGCATTGCCCGGGTTGCCCATCTCCGTTACCCGGTACACCCCGCTGCCTGGCAGCGATATCAACAGCAGCGCAGCAGCGCCGAACACTGCGCCCGTCGCCAGGGCTGCCCGTGTGCCCAACACGGCAGCGATACCGAGGAATATTGCCGGGGTTACCGCCGAGCCGAGAAAGCCGGCGAAGGTATGAATGGAGAATGACCGCCCCAGCCGGTCTGGCTCGATACCCTTGGCCAGCAGCGCATAGTCGGCCGGGTGGTACACCCCATTGGCCAGGCCGGCCAGCGCCATGCTCACCAGCAACACCGCATGGCCGGGGCTGGCGGCCAGCAGCAGGAAACTGAGGCTGCCCAACAGCAGCCCGGCCTTGAGCACCTTGCGCGCGCCAAAGTGGTCGACGGCATGACCCAGCGGGGCCTGCACCAGGGCAGAGACGATATTGAACACCGCTAGGGCCACGCCTAGTTCGACGAAACCGACCCCCAGCAGGGAGGGCAGCACTGGCAGCAGTGCCGGGATCAGCATGATGTGCACATGGCTGACGAAATGTACGGCGGCAACCTGGGTAAGCAGCTTGGGGGCAGCAACGTAGCGCATGTCGGGACCTGTAGACAGCGTGCGCGCCTGGCGCACGGCAAGGGGATGGAATGCCCGCGTGGCGGGCGTCGCTGCGCAGCGCCCGAAGGCGGCCATGCAAACGCTGGCAGCGATCCCGCCACCCAGCGCGTTGCCTGTTGCGCGGGTAACCCGCGCTCACAGGGCTGCGCTGTCGAGGGTCAGGCAGCCAGTTCGGTCAGCAGGTTTTTCAGATAGTCGCTGCCTTGCGCATCCAGCGCCTGCAACGGCAGGCGGGGCGCGCCGACATCCTGGCCCAGCAGCTTCAGGCCGGCCTTGATGGTGGTGGGCAGGCCGCGGCGGGTGATGTATTCCAGCAGTTCGTACTGGCGGTAGAACAGCGTGCGGGCTTCGGCCAGTTGGCCTTGCTGCACGGCGTCCCACAATGCCAGGTTCAATGCCGGGATCAGGTTGGGCGCGGCGGTGCACCAGCCGCTCGCGCCTGCCACAAGGGCCTCCAGGGTCAGTGGGTTGCAACCGTTGTAGAACGCTACCTGACCCTTGCTGGCCTGGAACAGGCGGTGCATGCGCTGAATGTCACCGGTGCTTTCCTTGACCATGGTCACATTCGGCACCTCGGCGAGGATGCGCAGGATCAGTTCCACCGACAGGTCGGTGCCGCTGGTGCCCGGGTTGTTGTAAAGCATGATCGGGATGTCGATGGCGGCGCCGACGGCCTTGTAGTGGGCCACCACTTCGGCTTCGGTGAGTTTCCAGTACGAAACGGGCAGCACCATGACCGCCGTGGCGCCGCATGCCTGCGCCAGGCGCGCACGCTCCACGGTGCGTGCGGTGGTCAGGTCGGAGACGCTTACCACGCTGGGTAAGCGCCCGGCGATGCGCGCCTGGCTGAAGCGCACCACGCTTTCCCATTCGCTGTCGCTCAGGTAGGCCCCTTCGCCGGTGCTGCCCAGCGGCGCGATGGCGTGCACGCCGTGCTTGATCAATTGGTCGATGGACGTGCCCAAAGCCTCCAGGTCGAGTGTGCCGTCTGCTGAGAAGGGAGTGATGGTGTAGCCGATGACGCCGCGAATTACAGGTGTAGACATGACCAGGCACCTTTGCCGTTGTTGAGGGAAGAGTACAGCTTCGAGTCAGGCCAGGCAGTCGCCGTGGGCCCGCAAGGCACGCCGCGCGTAATAGCTGAACGCGGCGCCATGACGCTTAGGGGTGGAGATCCAGTCGTGGGCTTCCTTGCCCAGGGCTTCGGGGATGGGGCGGATGTCACCGGCCCCCATGGCCAGCAGCTGCATCCTGGCGGCCCGCTCGAACAGCAGGGCAAGCACGCAGGCTTCTTCGATCGAGCCGCCAGCGATCAGCAGGCCATGGTGGGAAAGCAGGATCGCGCGCTTGTCGCCGATGGCCGCCGCGATGATTTCGCCTTCTTCATTGCCTACCGGCACACCAGGCCAGTCCTTGAGGAAGGCGCAATCGTCGAACAGCGGGCACAGGTCCATGTGCGAGATGGCCAGCGGTACCTCCAGCATCGACAGGGCGGCGCTGTGCAGCGGGTGGGTGTGGATGATGCAGTTGACGTCAGGCCGGGCGCGGTAGAGCCAGCTGTGGAAACGGTTGGCCGGGTTGGCCATGCCACGGCCTTGCAGCACGGTCAGGTCTTCGTCCACCACCAGCAGGTTGGAGGCGGCGATTTCGTCGAAGCCCAGGCCCAGTTGCTGGGTGTAATAGGTGCCAGGCTCCTGGGCGCGGGCGGTGATCTGCCCGGCCAGCCCCGAGTCGTGGCCGCCGTCGAAGAGGATGCGGCAGGTGAGGGCCAGCTTTTGCCGGGTACTGTAGGTGTTGTCGGCCAGGGCCGTCAGCATCTGCTGCTGGGCGTGCTTGACCAGTTGGTCCTTGGGGGCGTGCATGGTGGTCGTCATGGGCGGTACCTGCAGGAAAGGGCGGTGAATTGCTGAGCGACACAGGGAGGTCGCCAGGACACACGGCGATCATAATGACACCTTGTGTCATTATCAAGCAGGGAATGACACAATCAGCCTGCAGTGGGGCTCCAGAGGTGGCGGGCCGGGCGGCAAGGAGGTGCGCGAGGGGGCGTTGGCAAAGCGCGCGGCGCAGGCGCTTACACCGGCCGGGCCGGTGTTCGCAGCTGGCGCCGCGGCAAAAAGGCGCGCGTTACGCGCCTATGCAGCGCGAAGCGGGCAGCGGGGCCGGGTGCGCGTGCTGGTATTGCCGGAAGGCCTCGGCAATGGCATTGATCAGCGGCGCGTCGCTGAGCGGGTTCAAGGCCGGGAAGCGCTTGCCGTTGCAGATGCCCTGGTAGGTCAGCACAGCCTCGACGCTGTGATCATGGTCCAGGTACACCTGCCTGATCGCCTGGGCGTCCAGGTTCTTCGCATCGTCGCAGCGCAGGGCGTGGTGAATGGCCAATGCCGCGCCAAAGGCCAGGGCCGGGGTGTCGATGCCGTGCCTGCCGGCCAGCTCGATGCTGCTGAGGATACGTTCATTGCGCTGCAGTTTGCGCAGCGGGTCGCGGCCGACGCGGGCGCACGGGTCCTTGAACGAGGTTTTGCAGCGCGCCAGAAAGGCGTCGGCGAACCGGCTGATCACCTCGCTCATTTGCGGGTACTCCGCTTCCAGGGCGGGCGCCACTTCCTGGCGTATCAGCCGCTCGGCCAGGGCATTGACGCGGGCGTCGCCCATGCCCTGGCCCACCCAGGCATGGCCCAGCAGGCTGGCGTACCAGGCAATGATCGCGTGCGGGCCGTTCCACAGGCGGTTCTTGATGACCTGGATCTGGGCAATGTCCGGCACCGTGTGCACTTGGCGCAGGCGTTCGAGCAGGTCGCTGCCGCGCTCGACATACAACGGCATGTCGGCTTCGCTGTTGAACAGCACCAGGTGCAGTTGGCTCATGGCGCTGCTGGGCTGCGCAAATGGCCTGAAATGCCCGAGCAATCGCTCGTATTCAGCCGGCGGCGCCGAGGCACTGCGCGGTGCGGCAGGCTCTTCTTCCAGGCTGTTGCGAAACATCTGCGACTTGATCCGCAATTGCCGCACCAGCGCATCGTTGCTCAGCTTGGAAACGATGCGGCTGACTACCGTTTCCGCGAAATGGGTCTTGAGCATTACCTGCTCGCAGATTGCCGGCGGGCACAAGGTTGCCAGCTCGGCTTGCACATGCCGGCGCACGAACGCGCCACTACCCACCTTGTTCAGCACGATCAGCAACGTCAGTTCGCGGCCGCGGCGCTCGAAGCGCTGCAGCAGGCCTTGGGCAATTACCCTGGCCTGGTTGCGAATGGCCTGTTCAGGCAGGCTCAGGCCGATGATCTCGGCATCGTTGTACATGGCGATCACCGCCTGTTCATCGTCCAGGTCGATCATGCGCACATTGTCGATGGTCTGGTCGAACGAGGTGCTGCCATAGCGCACGCTGTAGCTGCCGAAGGCACTCACGCTCTCGCGCAGCATGCGTGAGCGGGTAGCGGCGATGATTTCGCAGGGCCGGGTGTAGCCGTCCCAATGGGAAAACACCTGGGTCAGGTAGCCGCCGCCGATGGCGCCAAAGCCATGAATACCGACACGGAATTGGTTCAACGACGCCGGGAAGGGTTCGCTGAGCGCGGGCATGCCCAGCTCGGGCACGCATGCATTCAGGTCGGCAAGGAACTCCAGCATGCTGTGGTAAGCCTTGAGTGCGCCGGCCTTGATGTCGGCGGCAGGTGGCTTGATGTCTTCGATCAGAATCGCCTGGCCCTCGGCACGCATGGCCGACAGCATGCCGTTTTCCGAATCCTCGACCATGAAGCACTGCCCTGGCGTGCAGTTGAGTGCGCGGGCGGCCTTCAGGAAAATCTCCGGGTGGGGTTTGCCCTGGCTGACTTCATCGCCACACACGGTGATGTCGAAGTACTTCAGCACATTGGCGTTGATCAGGTATTCCTCGGCGATGGCGCGGCGGCTGGAGGTGGCCACGGCCATGGTCAAGCCGGCCTTGCGCAGGCGCTCCAGCACCTCCAGCAGGCCGGGCTTGATCGGCACGCCGTGATTGCGCACGTACTCCAGCTCCAGTTCATCGGCGCGCCGGCGGATGGCGGCATAGGGGAAGTCTGCGCCGTTATGCGCCTTGGCCAAGGCTTCGGCTTTTTTCGCGCTCAGGCCCAGAGAGCCGAGCAGTGTGTGCTCGCCCAGCGGCTTGCCGAAGATTTCCAGCGACGCTTGCTTGAGGGTCTTGAAGCGCAGGCGTTCGGTGTCGAAGAGGGTGCCATCCATATCGAAGATAGCGCTGAAGATGCGTTTGCCGTGAAAGAAAAGCATGGGTTGTTGCCCCTTGTCGGTGGGTCGTACATCCCGCCTGCAACAGGCGAGCATGGCGTGCGAGCTGCAGCAATGGCAGTCAGGTAGGAGGCACGCGGTCGACAGGAGGGCGCTGGGGGGTGACGCAGAGGTAGGGCGGGATGGAGCGGGGGGTGCACAGCAGGTTGGCGAACCTGGAAGCGAGGCGGGCGGCACGTTTGGCCTTGAGGTCACGCCCACTGGCTGCAGTCGGTTTTGCAGGCAGTGGGCGCAAATAGCGATGGATACGTGTGATTCCGAGCATGAGGTACTGTGAGTCCTTTTTCGACTTTGGTAATCCTTTTTCAGCCTTGCACGTATGCGCCGCGACATGCAAGGCTTGGCCTTTCGCTCGTCTTGCACAACCAGGTGAACCGCCATGACCCAAGCTACCGACCAGGCCTTTTACGACCGTGCCGATGCGCACATTGAACTGGCCAACCAGCAGATCGACAGGGTCGAGGACCTGGGCAAGGTAAGCGCCTCGCTGACCTTCGGTGCCGCGCGCTTCAGCGCCTGGATGAGCGCCCGCAGCTTCAAGAGCGGCGCCGAACTGGGCGCTGCGCGGGACGAGATCCTGAAATACTTCTGCGAGCAGTACCGGATGATGCTCGAAGATAACCTGGACGAGCATATCAAGCATTTTGACCAGTACATGTTGGGCAAGAATGACTAACACCGCAGGTCGCTCGCCCCAGCCTCTTCAGCGCCCTCTGGCCAACAACTGCCAGCCCTGATGCGACCCCTGTGGGAGCGGGCGAGCCCGCGAAGAAACCAGCGCGCTGCATGGCACCGGCTGGGCCGGTGTTCGCGGGCATGCCCGCTCCCACAGGTATTGCACCTTTGTCTTGGCTACGATATCGCCAGCGGTGATGGCGTGGGCCGGACGACATGTCCGGCCCTTAAGCGCCTGTTGCGCCCCGGGTCAACGGCGCAGCAGGCGAGAAATCACCAGTGTGACGGCGGCGGTGATGGCCAGTGCGGCGATAGGCTTTTCCTTGACGAACGAAGTCACCGTGTCCACGGCATCACCATAGGTTTTGGTCACCTGGCCTGCCGCCTGACGCGCATCGCCTTCGGCTTCCAGCGCCGGGTCTTCGACCAGCCGGCCTACAGCGCTTTGCGCCTTGCCCGCAAGGTTCTCGGCAACACC
Source organism: Pseudomonas sp. PARCl1 (assembly GCF_947311875.1). NCBI lineage: Bacteria > Pseudomonadati > Pseudomonadota > Gammaproteobacteria > Pseudomonadales > Pseudomonadaceae > Pseudomonas > Pseudomonas sp. PARCl1. Next base: position 4,537 of record NZ_CAMZMX010000058.1, on the reverse strand, counting down.
TTCGATCTGTTCGCGTTTCATGATGGCTATATTCCTTCCTGTAAGCGGCTTTGGGTTGATAGCACAGGGTTAGGGAGGTGAAGGGCGGTAATGGTTCCAACTACTCATCACCTTCAAGCCACACGCCCCTGCAAGGAATCGCACGTGGCGTGAGTGGACGAGGCTAGCGCGCCTTCTTTTCCAGAATCCGCGCGCCGCTCCCTTCCTTGGCCAGCACATCCCCGGGGTTGCGCAGGGGGCAGTCCTGCAGTGACAGGCAGCCGCAGCCAATGCAGTTGTCGAGGCTGTCGCGCAGCGCCTCCAGGGTACGGATGCGTGCATTCAGGTCTTCGCGCCAGGCTCTCGACATTTCGCCCCACTGCGCCGCGGTCAGCTTGCTGTTGGGCGCATAGCGGCTCAATGCCTGGCGGATTTCCTCCAGTGCGATACCGGTGCGCTGTGCCACCTTGATGATCGCCAGGGTGCGCAGTACCAGCGAAGGGTAGCGGCGCTGGTTGCCCGCCGTACGAACGCTGGCGATCAGCCCCTTGGCTTCATAAAAGTGCAGCGCTGACACTGCCACACCGCTGCGCTTGGCGACTTCGCCCACTGTAAGCATCCGCGTGTTGTCTGCTGCCATGCCTGTCGACCTTGCCTTGGGTTGAGCGCTGTAAGGGCGCCTGAGGTTTTGAAACGGGTTACCCCGCTGAGCGATCCCGGCGCAACTGGGTAATCAGGGTAAAACGGTCATGCGGGTGGATCGTCTCGGCCACGGCCATCAGGTCGCCGTTCTCTTCGCGGTAGTGGCGAATGATCTGTAACCCCGCCGAACCCACCTGCGCCTTCAGCGCGTGGGCCAGCTCTGCCTTCAGCGCTACCGCCCGTACTTGCTGGTCGATCACCGCGATCGCGCGGCCGTAATGCTGCTCGATCAGCCTGGCAATCGGCTGTTCGGGCTGCTCGCGGGCGAGTTCGATGACTTCGCCGTAGTCCCGCTGTGCATAGACCTGGGTGCAGCATAGCGGCGGCGCAGCCTGCGCCACGGCGATGCTCGACAGGCAAAAGTAGTGCTCACCCGGCACCAGCCCCAGCCGTGCCGCCTGGCCCAGGTCGGCAACGAAGTGCTGCACATCGCGGATCTGCCAGCGCTGATCTGGCGCCAGCTGTGCCAGGTCGGCGACGCTGGCCAGCGACTGCGTGTAGCCCCCGCGGGGGCTGCTGGCCTCGACCCGTGTGCCGACGCGCTTGCGTCGCGATACCAGCCCCTGGCCGAGCAACTGGTCGATCGCGGCACGTACCGTGTGCCGGCTCACACCGTAAAGGTCGCACAGCTCGTGCTCGGTTGGCAGCAGGCTGCCCACCGGATAGCGGCCACTGGCAATGCCTGCCATCAAGTCCTTGGCCACAGTGGCATAGCGCGTAGGGTTCATACCTGTGTTCTGTCTCGCACCTGTCGTCGGCCCAGAGTGTACCAGCGACCTGTGCCGGGTGGTCGGCGAGCAGACTGCACCTGGCGGTGCAGCCCAGCATCCACGAGGCCCGCTGACGCTTTTCAGGTGTTCTGCCTGGCCCGCAACAGCATCGCCGCCAGGGCGCACCCGAGCAAGGCCAGGCACGCCAGGTAGAATGCGTCGCTGTAGGCCATCAGGTACGCTTCGCGGCGAATGGTTGCCGCCAACCCCTCCAGCGCCTGTTGCTGCTGCGGCAACCAGCTCTGCACCGTGTGGTTGATGCGTTCCTGCATGCCCGGCTCGAACACGCTGACCTGCTCGTGGATGCGTTCGCTGTGGAAACGCTCGCGGGTGGCCACCAGTTGGGTCAACCCGGCCGTCCCTACCGCGCCCCCCAGGTTGCGCAGCATCGAGAACACGGCCGACGCCGACCCGGCTTCACGCTTGTCCAGCCCGGCCACCGCCAGCACCGACAACGCTACCATGATGAACGGCTGGCCGATGCCACGTACCACAGTGGATGGGATGATCACGTTGTCGGCACTGTCGGCGCTCAGGCTTGCCCCCAGCCAGCAACCCACGGCCATGATCAGGAAACCGCTGGCGACCATGAACTTGGCGCTGGTCCAGCCCATCAGCCGCGGCATCATGGGCGCCAGCAGCAACTGCACCACGCCATAGGCGATCAGTGCTACACCCACGTCGTGGGCGCTGAAGCCTTGCAGTTGCGACAGGTAGTTGGGCACCAGGAACACCAGGCCGAAGGTTGCCGCGCCGAAGATGAACATGGCCACACTAGCGACGCCGAAGTTGTAACGCCCCAGCAAGCGCAAATTGATGAAAGCGCGCTGGCCGCGCAGTTGGGTAACCACGAACACCACCAGGGCAATTCCGGCGATCGCGCTCATGCCAACGATGAACGATGAGCCGAACCAGTCCAGCCTGCCGCCTTCTTCCAGCACGATCTGCAAGCCACCCAGGCCGATCACCATGGCCGCGATACCCAGCCAATCGCCCTTGCGCAGCAGCGCGAGTTGCATCGGCCTGGCGTCGATCGACCAGGCGATGGCGAACAGCAGGGCGATACCCGGGAACAGTTGCAGGTAGAAGATCCAGCGCCATGAATAGGCGTCGGTCAGCCAGCCGCCAATCGACGGCCCGGCCGCCTGTGCCACGCTGTTGGCCAGGCTGAACAGCGCCATGCCCATGGCCATCTTGCTGGCTGGCAGCTCGGTGATGACCAACTGGAACGACAGCGGGATCAGCACCGCGCCGGCCGCGCCCTGTACTACGCGCAGGGTGATCATCGTTTCCAGGTTGGGGGCCCATGAGCAGGCCACCGAGGCCAGCAGGAAGATCAGCGAGCCGGTCCACATCACCCGGCGCAGCGAAAACACTTCGACCAGCCACGCGGTCAGCGGGATCATGACGATTTCCGCCACCAGGTAGGCGGTAGAGATCCATGAGCCTTCCTCGAAGCTGGCCCCCAGCGAGCCACGGATTTCCGGCAGCGCGGCGCTGGTGACATGCACGTTCATGCCGGCCATGAAGCAGCCGAACAGGCCGCCGAGCACGGCGACCCAGGCGCGCAACGTGACGGGTTGCTCAGTGGCCATCGGCAACCTCGGCGTGGCGGGTGTCGACGATGCTCACCACCGACATGCCCGGCAGCAGCTGCGGGCCTGCGGGCGCTGGGTCGAGCAGGATGCGCACCGGGAAGCGCTGGACGATCTTGGTGAAGTTGCCAGTGGCGTTGTCCGACGGCAGCAGGGCGAAGACATTGCCCGAGGCGGGGGAGAAACTGGCCACACGGCCGTGCAGTGGCTGGCCGGCAAAGCTGTCGACGCGGATTTCCACGGGTTGCCCGGGGCGCATGCGGGCCAGTTGGGTTTCCTTGTAGTTGGCGACCACGTAGGCCTGCTGTACCGGCACCACTGCCAGCAGCGGCTGGCCGGGCACCACGTACTGGCCAGCACGCACGCGGCGTTGGCCCACGATGCCAGCGAGCGGGGCGCGAATCACGGTGTCGTGCTGGTCCTGGCTGGCCAGTTGCCGGCGAGCCTGGGCGTGGGCCAAGGCGGCTGCGCGCTGTTGCAGCTCGGCGTCGGCCTGGGTAGAGCGGGCCCTGTCCATGGCCAGTTGAGCGCGTTGTTCGCGCAGCGCGGCCTGGGCCCCTTGCAGCGCCGCTTGTGCCTGGGCCGCCTGGGCGTTGGCACTTTCCAGCCGCTGCGCGGTGGCCGCTTGATCGCGTACCAGGCCGCGGTAGCGCTGCACGTCCAGGGCAGTGCGTTGGCGTTCGGCGGTGGCGCTGCGCACGGTCGCTTCAGCCTGCTGGATGGCGTGCTGGCGCTGGTTGATGCGCTCGGCCGCCAGCTGTTGGCCTGCCTGTGCGGCGGCCAGTGCTGCCTGGGCTTCGGCCACGCTGGCCTGGGCCTGCTCGACACGCGCGCGGTAGTCCTGGTCTTGCAGCCGTACCAGTACATCGCCGGCCTGGACTGGCTGGTCGTCCGCCACTTCCACCTTGGCAACATAGCCGGCAACGCGCGGGCTCAGTGCCACCCAATCGGCACGGACATAGGCATCGTCGGTGGTCTGCAGGTAGCGGCCGGTGGTGAGCCAGTAGCTGGCGAAGGCCAGCACCGTTACGGCCGCCAGGCTGCCGCCGGCGATCCAGGCCTGGCGGCGGCGGGGTCTGGTGCTGGCTTGCTGTGCTGCTTCGGCGGGAGCGTTCTGTTCTACGGCGGCATTCATGTTCGGTTTCCATTTCTGATGTTGGGGCTGCTGCGCAGCCCATCGCCGGCAAGCCCACAGGGATCGCCTTAGGGCTGACAGGTGTTTGCCACAAGGTATGGCAGCGCCTGTTAGAGCGAGCGCCGCCCGCGCGGCGCAATCGCGAGCTGCGCTCGCTCCTACGTTTGTTTCGGGCCAATTATTCCTGTGGGATTCGCGCGCGAACGCCTTGGTGCATGCCTCAATATCGCGCCGTACAAACAAGGCGGCCGCGCGCGCCTGTCACAGGCGTTACTGGCCCGAAACAAACGTAGATACTCTGTTGGCGGTCAAGCTTTTCTGAGGTGTTCAGAGCTGAAAAGCTTGGCCGTATCAAA
>NZ_CAMZMX010000057.1:0-27999 GCF_947311875.1 Pseudomonas sp. PARCl1 | reverse complement strand
TCGCCGATGGTAGTGTGGGGTTTCCCCATGTGAGAGTAGGTCATCGTCAAGATTCATTTCGCAAAACCCCTATCTGCGCATGCAGGTAGGGGTTTTGTCTTTGTGCTCCCAAAAAGTCCCCTGGCCTCACAACAATCCCTGTGGGAGCGGGCGTGCCCGCGAACACGGGCGAAGCCCGTGCCATGCCCCCCAGCGAACGCATCACGCGTGATATCGTTTCCCCCACCAACCTCAGCTCAGCACCTGCCAGAGAGTTTCCGATGCCCCACACCACCCATCTTCACCCCGGCTTCATGATCGTCCACGGCAACCGCCTCGACGATTTGCGCAGCCTTGTGGTGAGCTGGATGCGTCGCTACCCGCTGGCACCGTTGGAAAACGAAATCGCCCTGGTGCAGAGTAACGGTATCGCTCAATGGCTCAAGCTGGCGCTGGCGGAAGACCCGCTGGAGGACGACCAAGGTGGCTGCGGCATCGCCGCTGCAATCGAGGTTCAACTGCCCGGCAGCTTCATGTGGCAGTTGTACCGCAGCGTGCTGGGGCGCGATGAAATTCCCGAGGTATCCCTGCTCGACAAAGCGCCGCTGACCTGGCGCCTGATGCGTCTGCTACCAGCGCTGATCGAGCGCCCGCACTTCGAGCCGTTGCGCCGCTTCCTGACGGACGACGGTGACCAGCGCAAGCGCTACCAGCTGTCCGAGCGCCTGGCCGATCTGTTCGACCAGTATCAGGTCTACCGGGCCGACTGGCTCAGGGACTGGGCAGCGGGTGAGCACGTGCTGAACACCGCCCGTGGCGAACGCAAGGCCCTGCCCCCGGCTAACCGCTGGCAGGCCGAGCTGTGGAAGGCCTTGCTGGAAGACGTCGGCGAAAAAGGCATGGCGCAGAGCCGGGCCGGCGTGCACCAGCGCTTCATCGAACGTATCAATAGCCTGGAACAGGCTCCCCCCGGGTTACCCTCGCGGGTGATCGTGTTCGGTATCTCGTCGTTGCCGGCCCAGGCCTTGGAGGCATTGGCCGGCCTCGCACGCTTCAGCCAGGTGTTGTTGTGCGTGCACAACCCTTGTCGCCACCACTGGGCGGACATCGTTGCCGACAAAGACCTGCTGCGCCACCAATACAAGCGTCAGCAGCGCAAACAAGGCATGCCCTTGCAGCTCGACGACCAGGCCCTGCACCAACACGCACACCCATTACTGGCTGCGTGGGGCAAGCAAGGCCGAGACTACATCAACTTGCTCGACAGCTACGACGACCCGGGTAGCTACCAAGGCGTGTTCAGCGATGGTCGCATCGATCTGTTCAGCGACGGTTCACCCGCCACGCTGCTCAATCAATTGCAGGACGACATTCTCGAACTCCGCCCGCTGGCAGAAACGCGCGCGCTGTGGCCGCCGGTCGATCCCGCCAACGACCGCTCGTTCCGTTTTCACATTGCCCACAGCCCCCAGCGCGAAGTGGAGATTCTCCACGACCAGCTGTTGGCCCGCTTCAGTGCCGACCCCACATTACGCCCGCGTGATGTCATCGTCATGCTGCCGGCCATCGACACATACGCGCCGCACATCCGCGCCGTTTTCGGCCAACTGCAGCGCAATGACCCGCGTTACATACCGTTCACCCTGACCGACCAAGGGCAGCGTGGTCGGGAACCTCTGCTGATTGCGCTGGAACACCTGCTCAAGCTGCCGGACAGCCGTTTCGCAGTCAGCGAAGTGCTCGACCTGCTGGATGTCCCGGCGGTAAGAGCCCGGTTCGGTATCCGCGAAAACGACCTGCCTACCCTGCATCGCTGGATCGAAGGCGCAGGCATTCGCTGGGGCCTCGATGCCGAGCAGCGAGCCAGCCTTGGCCTGCCCGCCGGGCTTGAACAGAACACCTGGCGCTTTGGTTTGCGACGCATGCTGTTGGGGTATGCCGTAGGCGTGGGCGAAGCGTGTGACGGTATTGAGCCGTACGATGAAATCGGTGGTCTGGACGCAGCCCTGATCGGCCCGCTGGTGGCCCTGCTCGACGCACTGGATGTCGCCTGCCAAGCCCTGGCCGAACCGGCCACCGTCAGCCAGTGGGGCGAGCGCCTGCATGCCCTGTTGCATGTGTTCTTCCTGGCCGAGGACGAGCACGACGAATTCCTGCTGATCCAGTTGCAGGATCTGCGCGATAGCTGGCTTGAAGTATGCGAAACGGTCGGCCTGCAGGACCCTCTGCCATTGACCGTGGTACGCGAGGCCTGGCTGTCGGGGCTGGACCAAGGCAAGCTGTCGCAACGTTTCCTGGCGGGCTCGGTGAATTTCTGCACCCTCATGCCCATGCGTGCGATCCCATTTCGGGTGGTGTGCCTGCTGGGCATGAACGATGGTGACTACCCCCGCGCCCAGCAGCCGCTGGACTTCGACCTGATGGCCAGCGACTACCGCCCCGGTGACCGCTCACGCCGTGAGGACGACCGTTATCTGTTGCTCGAAGCGCTGCTGTCGGCACGTGACCAGCTGTACGTCAGCTGGGTCGGGCGCAGTATCCGTGACAACAGCGAACGCCCGGCCTCGGTGTTGATCGGGCAGCTGCGCGACCACCTTGCGGCGGGTTGGCAGCTGAACGGCGCACAGCAGGGCCAGGCGACACAGGCTGGCGAGCAGCTGCTGCACGCCCTGACCCAGGAGCACCCGCTGCAACCGTTCAGCCCGCGCTACTTCCAGAAGGGCAGCCCGCTGTTCAGCTATGCCCACGAATGGCAAGTGTTGCACCAGCAGAGCGAGTGCGACCCGCAGGGCGAACCAGCCCTGGCGCCCTATCAGGATGATGAAGCGCTTACCCTGACCCAGCTGAGTGACTTCCTGCGCCACCCGGTTCGGCATTTCTTCAGTCAGCGCCTCAAGGTGTACTTCGAAGCGCTGGAGGCGCCGACCCCGGACGAAGAACCCTTCACCCTCGACACCCTGCAGCGCTACGGCGCCAGTGAAAGCCTGCTCGGTGTCGCCTTGGCCGCACCGGGCAACGCCGAGCAGGCCCTGCAGGCTCAGGCCCGGCGTTTGCAGGCTTGCGGCGTGCTGCCACTGGCGGGGTTCGGCGAGCTGCTGCAAAGCGAGTTGATCGAGCCGTTACCCGACCTGCTGCAACGCCACCAGCAGTTGCTGCAACGCTGGCCGCGCTTGGTCGAGGGCGCTTTGCCCGTTCATTTCGAGCACGGCCGGCACCGTCTCGAAGGCTGGCTGGGGCGGGTATTCCAGGCCGACGACCAAAGCCTTCTGAGTATTACCACCGTGCCCAACACCATCAGTGCGGGGCGCAACAACTTGAAGTGGCACCGCCTGATCGCGCCCTGGGTCACCCACTTGGCGGCCTGTGCCGCAGGCTACGCCTACCATAGCGCCCTGGTCGCCAGCGACCTGACCTTGTTGCTGGCACCGCTGCCGCAAGGCGCCGCCGGGCAACTGTTGGGCGACCTGCTGGTGGCGCGCCAGGCCGCGATGAACGCGCCCCTGTCGGTCGCCGCCAAAACCGCTTTTGCCTGGCTGGCCCACGACGATGCCGACAAAGCCCTGGCCGCTGCGGCCCGCGCCTACGAGGGCGATGAACGCAACAGTTTCGGCGAGCGCAGTGAAAGCATCGCCCTGGCTCGGCAGTTCCGTGATTTCGCCGCACTCACCGCCGACGAAACCTTTGAAGGCTGGTGCGAAACCTTGTACCGCCCATTGTTCACCGCACCCTGGCAGACCCTGGGCAACCCGGAGAAAGCCGCATGACCCAGGCCCGCCCCTTGGCGTTGAGTTTCCCCTTGCATGGCAGCCAGCTGATCGAGGCCAGTGCCGGCACCGGCAAGACCTTCACCATTTCCGCCCTGTACCTGCGCCTGATCCTCGGGCATGGCGGCGAGCAGGGTTTTGCACGCGAACTGCTGCCACCGCAGATTCTGGTGGTGACCTTCACCGACGCCGCCACCAAGGAGTTGCGCGAGCGTATCCGTGCCCGCCTGGCAGAAGCTGCACGCTTCTTCCGTGGCGAGCTGGAGGGCGCCGACCCTTTGCTGCACCAACTGCGTGACGACTACCCGCAAGAGGCCTGGCCGCGCTGTGCCGGGCGCCTGGAAATTGCGGTGCAGTGGATGGACGAAGCAGCGGTATCGACCATTCACGGCTGGTGCCAGCGCATGCTGCGCGAGCACGCTTTTGACAGCGGCAGCCTGTTCACCCAGACCCTGGAAACCGACCACAGCGAGCTGCTGGGCCAAGTCATGCGCGATTACTGGCGGCGCTTCTGCTACAGCATGCAAGGCCAAGCGCTGGCGTGGGTGCGCAGCCATTGGGTCAGCCCCGACGCCTTGCTCCCGCGCATCCGCCCCTTGTTCGGTCGGGTGCGGGCCGAGCAGCACGGCGCGGAACCGGCGGCACTGATCGAGGCATCGCTGCAGCAGCGCAGCGAACAGTTGGCCCGGCTCAAGGCACCTTGGCTACAGTGGGCCGAAGAGTTGCGGCAGATCTGCCGCGATGCCCTGGCTGCCAAGCAGGTCAACGGCCGCAAGATGCAAGCGCGCTATTTCGAACCCTGGTTCGACAAGCTCCACGCGTGGGCTACGGACGAACAACAGGTGGAGCTCGACCTCGGTACCGGCTTCACCCGCCTGACCCCGGCCGGCATGGCCGAGGCCTGGAAGGGCGAGCCACCCGCGCACCCAGGCCTGGATGCCATGCAGACCCTGGCGCAACACCTGCAAGCCCTGGACAGCCCGGATGCCCCCCTGCTCGAGCATGCCGCCAATTGGGTTTCGGCACGGTTTGAAGTGGAGAAGCGCCGGCGGGCAGAAATGGGCTTTGACGATATGCTGGTGCGCTTGCAGCACGCACTGGCCAGTGAAGCCGGCGAGCGCCTGGCCGGGCTGATTCGTGAGCAGTTCCCGGTGGCCCTGATCGACGAATTCCAGGACACCGACCCGGTGCAGTACGGCATTTTCGAGCGTATCTACCAGATCAGCGAAAACCGCCCGGACACCGGCCTGTTCATGATTGGCGACCCGAAGCAAGCAATCTACGCCTTCCGCGGTGCAGACATTTACACCTACCTCGCCGCACGGCGGGCCACCAGCGGTCGGCTGCACAGCCTGGACACCAACTACCGCTCCAGCAAGGCCATGGTGGCGGCAGTCAATCAGGTGTTCCTGCAGGCCGAGGCGCGTCAGGGAGGGCGCGGGGCGTTCCTGTTCCGCGGTGCGGATGACAACCCGTTGCCGTTCATCGAGGTGCACGCCAAAGGCCGTAGCGAACAGCTGGTGATCAACGGCGAAGCCAGCGCTGCCCTGCAATGCTGGCAGTTGCAGAGCGACGAGCCGGTATCCGGCAGTGTCTACCGCCAGCAACTGGCCGCCAGTTGCGCCAGCCACATTGTCGATTTGCTCAATGGCGGCCAGCAAGGCACGGCCGGTTTCCGCAGTGCCGAAGGCGAACTGCGCCCCTGCCTGCCGTCAGACATCGCCATTCTGGTGCGGGATGGCCACGAAGCGCAGCTGGTGCGCGCCGAGCTGGCCGCACGCGATGTACGCAGTGTGTACCTGTCCGACAAGGACTCGGTGTTCGCTGCCCAGGAAGCCCACGACCTGCTGGCCTGGCTCAAGGCCTGCGCCGAGCCCGATTCGGAGCGCCTGCTCAAGGCGGCCCTGGCCAGCCTTACCTTAGGCCTGTCGTTGCCCGCACTGGACCGTTTGAACCAGGACGAGCGGGTCTGGGAAGGCTGGGTCATGCGGTTCCGCTACTACCGCGAAACCTGGCAGCGCCAGGGCGTACTGCCTATGCTGCGCCACCTGCTGCATGACTTCCAGCTGCCGCGCACGCTGATCCGCCGCAGCGATGGCGAACGGGTGCTGACCAACCTGCTGCACCTGGCCGAGTTGCTGCAGCAGGCAGCTGGCGAACTGGATGGCGAACAGGCGCTGATTCGCCACCTGGCCGAGCACCTGGCCAGTTCTGGCCAGGCTGGCGAGGACCAGATCCTGCGCCTGGAAAGCGACGAACAGCTGGTCAAGGTGGTGACCATCCACAAGTCCAAGGGCCTGGAGTATCCGCTGGTCTACCTGCCGTTCATCTGCACCAGCAAACCTGTGGACGGTAGCCGGCTGCCGCTGGCCTGGCACGACCCTGAAGGCCACGCCCACCTTACCCTGACCCCAGGCCAGGAGCAGATCGAACGCGCCGACGATGAGCGCCTGGCCGAAGACCTGCGCCTGCTGTATGTGGCCCTTACCCGTGCCCAGCATGCCTGCTGGCTGGGTGTCGCCGACCTCAAGCGCGGCAACCAGAAAACGTCGCAGTTGCACCGCTCGGCGTTGGGGTATCTGCTGGGTGGCGGCCTTGCCCTGGCCAGTTCGGCGCAGTTGGCCGACTGGTTGCAGGCCCTGGCCGCGGGTTGCCCGCACATCGCCTGCCCAGGCCTGCCGCCGGCGCAGCAGCAGGTGTATCGCATGCCCCACGCCGAACGTGAATTACTGCCGGCACGCAAGCCACGCCGCGCCGCCGCTGAGCACTGGTGGATCGCCTCCTACAGCGCCCTGCGCGTTGGTGACCAAACCCTCGGTGCCGACAGCTCGCAGGCCCAGCAACTGCAGGATGACGAAGTCGTCGATGTGCAGGTGCTGCGTGAAGTCCCGGCCGACAGCGGTGATATCCACCGCTTCCCGCGGGGGCCGAACCCCGGCACCTTCCTGCACGGTCTGCTGGAGTGGGCAGGCCGCGAAGGCTTTAGCCTGGTAAGCCGTAACCCGCAGTTGATCGAGCGAACCGTTGGCCAGCGCTGCAACCGCCGAGACTGGACGGGTTGGATCCCCACCCTCAGCCAGTGGATGCAGCGCTTGCTGAGCGAGGCCTTGCCGTTGCCCGGCAGTGGGCAGAGCGTGACGCTCGGGGAGCTGTGCACTTACCAGATCGAAATGGAGTTCTGGTTCGCCAGCCAGCGCGTCGACGCCGAGCAGCTGGATCGTCTGGTAGCACGCCACACCCACCCCGGCCTGGCGCGCCCGGCGGCGCAGCCGACGCTGCTCAATGGCATGTTCAAAGGGTTCATCGACCTGGCCTTCGAGCTGGACGGCCGCTATTACGTGACCGACTACAAATCCAACTGGCTTGGCCCGGATACCCAGGCTTACGATGCCCTGGCCATGGAAAAAGCCATCCTCGAACACCGCTACGACCTGCAGTACGTGTTGTACCTGCTGGCCCTGCACCGGCAACTGCGCGCGCGGCTGCCGGATTACGATTATGACCGCCACGTGGGCGGTGCCTTGTTCATCTTCCTGCGGGGCGCCAGCAGCAGCGGGCACGGCGTTTACTTCACCAAGCCACCGCGTGAATTGATCGAAAGCCTGGATGCGCTGTTCCGTGGCGAGCACCCGCCCACCCAGAAGGACCTGTTTGCCGGAGTCATGCCATGAGTCGCAGCCTTGTCGACCTGTTGCCCACCCCATTGCACGCCGAGTACCTGCTGGCGCTGGCGCCGCAAACTGACAGCGGTGACCTGCTGCAACTGCTCGACCGCTGGGTCGAACGCGGCTGGCTACGGCCGCTTGACCGTGCGTTCGTGTCATTTCTGGAAGAGCGGGCCCCAGGCAGTGACCCCTTGCTGCTGCTTGCCGCAGCGTTGGCCAGCCATCAACTGGGCCACGGCCACGTCTGCCTCGACCTGCAGCAAACCCTGGCCGAGCCCGACTTTGCCCTGTCGTTGCCGCCAGAGGGCGACGCACTGACCGGCCCGTTGCTGTTGCCTTCGCAATTGCTGGCCAACCTCGACTTGCAAGCATGGCGCCAACGCATCGTTGCCAGCCCGCTGGTGGCCGCTGGCGACGCACCGGGCCAGCAGGCGCGCCCACTGGTACTCAGCGGCCAGCGCTTGTACCTGCGCCGTTACTGGAGCTACGAGCGGCGTATCGACCACACCTTGCGCCTGCGCCTGAGCCAGGCTGAAGCAGCGCCGGCGGGCTTGCCGCAACGCCTGGCGCAGTTGTTCGAGGGCGGCGCCCCGGCAGGCCAGGTGGACTGGCAGAAGCTCGCCTGCGCCCTGGCCACCCGCGCCGGCTTCAGCATCATCACCGGCGGCCCCGGTACGGGCAAGACCACCACGGTGGTGCGCCTGCTGGCGTTGTTGCAAGCGCCGGCGGTGGAGCAGGGCAGGCCATTGCGTATCCGCCTGGCGGCACCCACTGGCAAGGCCGCTGCCCGCCTGACCGAGTCCATTGGCCAGCAGGTCGAGCGCCTGCAGGTCAGTGCCCAGGTACGCGAGCAGGTGCCGACCGACGTCAGCACCGTGCACCGCCTGCTCGGTAGCCGCCCGGGTTCGCGGCACTTCCGCCACCATGCGGGCAACCCGTTGCCGTTGGATGTGCTGGTGGTCGACGAAGCCTCGATGATCGATCTGGAGATGATGGCCAACCTGCTCGACGCCTTGCCAGCGCGGGCACGCCTGGTATTGCTGGGTGACAAGGACCAGCTGGCCTCGGTCGAGGCCGGTGCCGTGCTGGGTGACTTGTGCCGGGACGCCGAAGAAGGCTACTACGCGCCGGCCACCGCCAGCTGGCTCGAACAGGTCAGTGGCGAATCGCTGGCTGGCAGTGGCCTCAAGGTTGGCGATGAACAGCGCAACCCGCTGGCCCAGCAAGTGGTGATGCTGCGCTTTTCGCGGCGCTTTGGCGAAGGCAGCGGGATTGGCCAGCTGGCGCGGCTGGTCAACCGGCAGGACGCCCACGCGGCGCGCAACCTGCTGGCCATGCCACCGGCTGATGTGCACAGCCTGGTGCTCAGGCACGAGCAGGACCGCGCCTTCGACCGCCTGCTGCTCGACGGCTTGAACCAGGGCAGCGAAGGGCCACAAGGGTACCGCAGTTATTTGCGTACCCTTGGCCGCTATCGGCCGTTGCTGGATACCCCGTTCGACGACCCCGCCTGGGAGCAGTGGGCGGGCAAGGTGTTGCACAGTTTCGAGGACTTCCAGTTGCTGTGTGCGGTACGCCGCGGTGCCTGGGGCGTCGAAGGGCTTAACGAGCGGGTGGCGCGGGTGCTGCACGGCGCCGGCCTGATCGATAGCCAGCAGCCTTGGTACGAAGGGCGCCCGGTGCTGGTCACCCGCAACGACTACGGCTTGGGCCTGATGAACGGCGACATCGGCATTGCCCTGCGTTTGCCGGACGAGCGCGGCGAGCCGCTGCTGCGGGTGGCCTTCCCGCGTAATGACGGCAGCGGCGGCGTGCGTTTTGTCCTGCCCAGCCGCCTGAATGAAGTGGAGACGGTATTTGCCATGACGGTGCACAAGTCCCAGGGTTCGGAGTTCGGCCACACCGCACTGGTACTGCCCGACGCACTGAACCCGGTGCTGACCAAGGAGCTGGTCTACACCGGGATCACCCGCGCCAAGCACTGTTTCAGCCTGGTCGAGCCGCGCCAGGGCATTTTCGAAGAAGCGGTGTCGCGCAAGGTAAGGCGCATTTCCGGGTTGATGCTGGAGCAAGTCTGACCCCGGCCCAAATCAGGTGGAGATCCCCTGTGGGAGCGGGCATGCCCGCGAACACGGGCGCAGCCCGTGCCAACCACCGCGGTGCCTGCCTTTCTACAGTGATGCGGCCATGTGCTATCGTTGCGCCGAGACCAGAAAGGACTTTGAGAGATTCCCCACATGCATGTGGCCGCAAGACGTGTGACAAGCTGTGCGGTTTCGCTATTGCTGGCCGTCCTGTTTATCGCTACGGATCCTGCCCGGGCGGACACTGCAACCACCAACGCCCAGGCGCAGCAACGGGCCAAGGCCGTCACCCAGGTCGTGCTGGGCATTTTCAGCTACGCGCGCTGGCCGGTGGAGCCGTCTCCATTACGCCTGTGCCTGGTCGGCCCCACCGAATACGCTGATGACCTGATCAAGGGCCAGGTGCAGGCGTCTGGCCGCCCGCTGCAAGTGAAGCGCTTGCTGGCAGATGACAGTCAGGTCGCTCAGGCGTGTGATGCGATCTACATCGGCAAGCTCGACCAGCGCCAGCGTGACAAGCTGTTCGAGCGGGTCAGCGGCTACCCGGTCCTGAGCATCAGCGAATCGAATGACCCATGCACCCTCGGCAGCCTGTTCTGCCTGCGGGTCAGCGACCAGCAGGTGGCCTTCGAGGTCAACCTTGACTCGGTGGCGCGCTCCGGGGTGCGCATTCACCCCAGCGTGCTGCAACTGTCGCGGCGCCGGGCGGTGCAACCATGAAGCCGACCCGCAAGCGCAGCCTGCGCCCAACCCTGCGCTCGGTGCTGGGCCGTGCACACTTGAATGTCGCCTTGCTGGCCGTGGGCCTGGCCGGTATTTCCTTGACCCTGTTGGGCGTGCTGGCCTTGAGCGCCTACGCCAATCACAACCTGCAACTGATTGCCCGGTCGATCAGCTACACCGTGGAGGCGGCGGTGGTGTTCGATGACAGTGCCGCCGCCAGTGAAGCGCTGGGGCTGATCGCCAGCGCCGAGGAAGTGGCCGAGGCCAGGGTCTTCAATGGTGAAGGCGAGCAACTGGCGCGCTGGCAGCGTGCCGATTCGGGCATGCTTGCCCTGCTGGAAGCGCAGGTCGCCAGCGCGTTGCTGGACGAAACGGTCAAGCTGCCGATCATGCACCAGCAGCAACAGATCGGCCGCATCGAACTGGTTGGCCAGGGGCGTAGCCTGTTGCTGTTCATGCTGGGGGGGCTTGCCGGTATTCTGTGTTGCACGGTCTTGAGCGCCTTGGCTGCCCAGTACCTGTCGCGGCGCCTGCTCGGCGATATCACCCGGCCGCTGCGCGGCTTGGCCAGCGTCGCCCACGCCGCCCGCCGCGAGCGCAGCTTCGACCGGCGTGTGCCGGAAACGGCGATTGCCGAGCTCAACGAGCTGGGGAATGACTTCAACGCCCTGCTGGACGAACTGGAAGTGTGGCAAAGCCACCTGCAGAGCGAAAACCAGACCTTGGCCCACCAGGCCAGCCACGACAGCCTGACCGGCCTGCCCAACCGCGCCTTCTTCGAAGGGCGCCTGAGCCGCAGCGTGCGCAACGCAGCCAGCCAGCAGGATCACATGGCGCTGCTGTTCCTCGACAGTGACCATTTCAAGCAGATCAACGACACGCTGGGCCATGCGGTGGGGGACGAGGTACTGATCAGCGTGGCCGAGCGCCTGCGTGCCCAGCTGCGTGAGCATGATCTGGTTGCACGTTTGGGCGGCGATGAATTCGCCGTGCTGCTGACGCCCTTGCAAACGCGCCGGGATGCCGAGCACATTGCCGAAAAAATCGTCGCCAGCATGAAGCTGCCGGTGCAGCTGGACAGCGGCCGCAGTGTCGCTACGTCGGTGAGCGTCGGTATCGCCTATTACCCGGAAGACGGCGCCGACCCGGCCAGTCTTCTGGATGCCGCCGATACGGCGATGTATCAGGCCAAGCGCAAACGGCGTGGCCATTGGCAAGTGGCGCAGACGGAACGGTCCGCCAACCCTATCGACAACAGGAGCTGAACCCGTGATACAGGCTTTACGTTTTCCACTGTGGGCCGTGTTGCTCGCTGTGCTGGCGCTGACCGGCTGCCAAAGCGCGCCGCCCAAGGGGCTGACCCCGGAACAGATTGCCGTGCTCAAGCGCGAAGGCTTTACCCCCACCGATGAAGGCTGGGCGTATGACTTGTCTGGCAAAGTGTTGTTCGGCAGTGACCTGGACAGCCTCAACAGCCAGAGCCAGGCGATTGTCGAGCGGATCGGCAAGGCACTGCTGGGCGTGGGTATCCAGCGTGTGCGGGTAGACGGGCATACCGACTCGTCGGGCAAGGCGGCCTATAACCAGCAGTTGTCCGAGCGCCGCGCGCAGAGCGTGGCCAAAGCCTTGGTCGGGGTCGGCATGCAGCCGCAGAACGTCCAGAGCCAGGGCCTGGGCAGCAGCCAGCCGGTGGCAGACAACCGCACCAGCGCCGGGCGTACAGAGAACCGGCGCGTGTCCATCGTGGTGGCGTCTTACTGAGCCCCGTCACTGCTGGGCAAAGCGGATTTCCCGGGTCTGCCCCATCAACAACGGTGCATTCGCCTCGGTCACCCCACGGATGTAATCCCACAACAGTGTAATCCGCTTCAACTTGCGCAAATCCTCCCGGCAATACATCCAGAATTGCCGCGTCACCTCGATGTCCTCTGGCAACACCGTGACCAGCCGTGGATCCTGTGCAGCCAGGAAACACGGCAGGATCGCCAGCCCGCGCCCCTGCAGCGCCGCCGTGTACTGGGCGATCACACTGGTACTGCGCAAGTGCGCGCTGGCGCCGGGAATCAAGTTGGCCAGGTACAGCAACTCCGAGCTGAACGCCAGGTCGTCCACGTAACTGATGAACGGGTGCCTGGCCAGGTCAGCCACCTGGCGAATCGGCGCATGGCGGTCCAGGTAGCCCTGCGTCGCATACAGCCGCAAGCTGTAGTCGCACAGCTTGCAGCACACATAAGGCCCATGCTCGGGCCGCTCCAGGGCGATGACGATATCCGCCTCGCGCTTGGACAGGCTGATGAAGTGCGGCAGCGGCAGGATATCCACCGAAATGGCCGGGTAGGCATCGACGAAGTGGCTCAACTGCGGGGTAATGAAGAAACTGCCGAAGCCTTCTGTGCACCCCATGCGCACATGCCCCGACAACGCCACGCTCGACCCGGATACCTGCTCGCAGGCCATGTGCAGCGTGCTTTCGATCGACTCGGCATAGCCCAGCAAACGCTGGCCCTCGGCGGTGAGAACAAAGCCGTTGGTGCGCGACTTTTCGAACAGCAACGTGCCCAGCGCCCCCTCCAGCGAGCTGATGCGCCGCGACACCGTGGTGTAGTCCACGCTCAGCCGTTTGGCGGCACTGCTGGCCTTGCGGGTACGGGCCACTTCAAGGAAAAACTTCAAATCGTCCCAGTTGAGCGCGCTCAGGGATGTGAGATCTTTTTGCATGATGATCCGGTTTTTTTGTGCGTTCTTGTTGGATGTTTGCACATCTATACTCGAAACAAGCCTCAGGACGCCACCTCGCGTTTGCTTGGCGCTGGCGATCTCGTCCCGACAATAATTCCAAGGAGAACGCAGATGAACGCACCGCAATCCCCGAACCCGACCAAGGTCGACCAGGTGAAGCTGTTGATCGACGGCCAGTGGGTCGAGTCCAAGACCACCGAATGGCGCGACATCGTCAACCCGGCCACCCAAGAGGTGCTGGCGCGGGTACCGTTCGCCACGGTAGATGAAGTCGATGCAGCGGTAGCCGCTGCCCACCGTGCCTTCAAGACCTGGCGAGACACCCCGATTGGCGCGCGCATGCGCATCATGCTCAAGCTGCAGGCGCTTATTCGCGAACACACCAAGCGCATTGCCCAGGTGCTCAGCGCCGAGCAGGGCAAAACCCTGGCTGACGCCGAGGGTGATATTTTCCGCGGCCTGGAAGTGGTGGAACACGCTGCTTCCATCGGCACCTTGCAGATGGGTGAATTCGCCGAAAACGTCGCCGGCGGTGTCGATACCTACACCCTGCGCCAGCCTATCGGTGTATGCGCTGGCATCACGCCGTTCAATTTCCCGGCGATGATCCCGCTGTGGATGTTCCCCATGGCCATCGTCTGCGGCAACACCTTTGTGCTCAAACCGTCCGAGCAGGATCCGCTGTCGACCATGCTGCTGGTCGAGCTGGCGCTGGAAGCCGGCGTACCGGCCGGGGTGCTGAATGTGGTGCACGGTGGCAAACAGGTGGTGGATGCCATTTGCACTCATCAAGACATCAAGGCGATTTCCTTCGTCGGCTCTACCGAAGTCGGTACCCACGTGTACAACCTGGGCAGCCAGCACGGCAAGCGCGTGCAGTCGATGATGGGCGCCAAGAACCACGCCGTGGTGCTGCCCGATGCCAACCGTACGCAAACCATCAATGCCCTGGTAGGTGCCGCCTTCGGCGCGGCGGGCCAGCGCTGCATGGCCACCTCGGTGGCGGTGCTGGTGGGCAAGGCCCGTGAGTGGCTGCCGGACATCAAGGAAGCAGCCAGCAAGCTCAAGGTCAATGCCGGGTGTGAGCCAGGCACCGATGTCGGCCCGGTGGTTTCCAAACGCGCCAAGGAGCGTGTGCTGGGCCTGATCGAAAGCGGCATCAAGGAAGGCGCCAAGCTGGAACTCGATGGCCGCGACGTCACGGTGCCGGGTTACGAGCACGGCAACTTCGTTGGCCCAACCCTGTTCTCGGGTGTGAAGACTGACATGCAGGTCTACACCCAGGAAATCTTCGGCCCGGTGCTGGTGACCCTGGAGGTCGATACCCTCGACGAAGCCATCGCCCTGGTCAACGCCAACCCGTTCGGCAACGGCACTGGCCTGTTCACCCAAAGCGGCGCGGCAGCGCGCAAGTTCCAGAGCGAGATCGACGTGGGCCAGGTGGGCATCAACATCCCGATCCCGGTGCCGGTCCCGTTCTTCAGTTTCACCGGCTCGCGTGGGTCCAAACTCGGCGACCTTGGGCCATACGGCAAGCAAGTGGTGCAGTTCTACACGCAGACCAAGACCGTCACTGCCCGCTGGTTCGACGACGACAGCGTCAACGACGGCGTGAACACCACCATCAGCCTGCGCTAAGGAGACGTCATGCGTATTGCATTCATTGGCCTGGGCAACATGGGCGCGCCCATGGCCCGCAACCTGATCAAGGCCGGGCACCAGTTGAACCTGTTCGACTTGAACAAGGCTGTACTCGCCGAGCTGGCCGAACTGGGTGGGCAGATCAGCCCGTCTCCCAAGGACGCGGCGGCCAACAGCGAGCTGGTGATCACCATGCTGCCTGCCGCTGCCCATGTGCGCAGCGTATACCTGAACGAAGATGGCGTGCTGGCCGGTATTCGTGCCGGTACACCTACCGTGGACTGCAGCACCATCGATCCGCAGACCGCGCGTGATGTGTCCAAGGCTGCAGCGGCCAAGGGCGTGGACATGGGCGATGCGCCGGTGTCCGGTGGCACCGGCGGTGCGGCAGCCGGCACGCTGACGTTCATGGTCGGTGCCAGCGCCGAGTTGTTCGCCAGCCTCAAGCCGGTGCTGGAGCAGATGGGCCGCAATATCGTCCACTGCGGCGAGGTGGGCACCGGGCAAATCGCCAAGATCTGCAACAACCTGCTGTTGGGTATCTCGATGATCGGCGTGTCCGAGGCCATGGCGCTGGGTAATGCGCTGGGCATCGATACCCAGGTGCTGGCCGGCATCATCAACAGTTCGACTGGGCGTTGCTGGAGCTCGGATACCTACAACCCATGGCCGGGCATTATCGAAACCGCGCCAGCATCGCGTGGCTATACCGGTGGCTTTGGCGCCGAACTGATGCTCAAGGACCTGGGGCTGGCGACCGAAGCGGCGCGCCAGGCACACCAGCCGGTGATCCTGGGGGCTGTGGCCCAGCAGTTGTATCAGGCCATGAGCTTGCGTGGCGAGGGTGGCAAGGACTTCTCGGCTATCGTCGAGGGGTATCGCAAGAAAGATTGACGCAAGAGGTGGGCTTCATCGCGGGCCAGGTGGCCATATAACCCTGTGGGAGCGGGCATGCCCGCGAACACCGGCAAAGCCGGTGCCATCCACCACGCTGCCTGTTTCGCGGGCGCGCCCGCCCCCACAGAGTTAGTTGTAGAGTGTCTGATCAGGCGAAAACGAAATACTTGCGCACGGTCTCGACCACTTCCCAGGTGCCTTTCATACCCGGTTCAATGACGAACACGTCACCGGCCTTCAGGTGCTTCGGCTCTTCGCCTTCCGGGGTGATGATGCAGTAGCCATCGAGGAAGTGGCAGAACTCCCACTTGTCGTAATTGACCTCGAACTTGCCCGGGGTGCAGATCCAGGTGCCCATGATCTTGCTGCCGTCGGCCGACAGGTAGGCATTGAGGTTGACGGTGTGCGGATCGCCGCCGATGCGCTTCCACTTGGTGGCGTCCACGACCGGCGTGGGGCAGGTTTCGCGCAGGACGGTGATGAAATCGGACATGGCACAACTCCTGGTGACTGGCTGAATGACGGGTCACCATAGGGCCATCGGCCGAGCCGCAGTTGCCTGGGCTCGACGTCCAGCTGTCTGGTCGCGCTATGCCCACCAATACCGCACAAAGTGGAAGAACACTGGCGCCGCAAAGCACACCGAATCCATGCGGTCGAGCATGCCGCCGTGGCCTTCGATCATGTGCCCCCAGTCTTTCACCCCACGGTCACGCTTGATAGCCGACATCACCAGCCCGCCGAAGAAGCCCATGGCGTTCACGGCCAAGGCCATCAGCGCGGCCTGCCAGAAGCTGAAGGGCGTGATCCAGCACAGCAGGGCGCCGATCAGGGTGGCCAGCGCTACGCCGCCGGCCAGGCCTTCGACGGTCTTGGAGGGGGACAGGTTGGGCGCCACCTTGTGTTTGCCGAACAGCTTGCCGCACACGTACTGCAGCACGTCGCTGAGTTGCACCACCAGAATCAGCCAGGCGATCAGCAGCAGGTTGCGGCCCTCGTAGCCGGGGATGTCCAGGGTCATCAGGGCCGGCACCGACGACACGCAGTACACGGCGATCATCAAGCCCCATTGCACTTTTGACGCACGCTCGAGGAACCGTGTGGTATCACCGCCCAGGCTGGCGAGGATCGGCAGCAGCAGGAACAGGTACACCGGGATGAAGATGCTGAACAGGCCATACCAGTCCATGGCGATCAGCACGTACTGCACCGGGAGTGCCACGTAGAAGGCTGCCACCAGTGCCGGGTAGTCGCTGCGCCGGGTAGGGGTGAGGGTCATGAATTCGCGCAGGGCATAGAACGACACACCGTAGAACAGCACGATCACACCATACTTGCCGAACACAAAGGCAATGCCGATCACCACCACCATTACCCACCAGGCATTGATGCGGGCGTTGAGGTTGTCGATCACGGCGTGCGGCGCCGGGCCGGCGCGCCATTTGAGCAGGCGGCCGACCACGCTTGCCAGCAGCAGCAGGGCGCCGATGCCGGCAAACAGGGAAAGGGTGTTGTTGTCCATGTCAGGCATCCTTGGGGGCCAGGTTCAGCAGGGCCTGGCTGGCCCGCTCGAGAAACGCCTGCTTGCTTTCATCGGCGTGCAGGTGCAGCGGTTCGCCAAAGCTCAGGGTGCACAGCAACGGCAATGGCAAGGCGCGCCCTTTGGGCATCACCCGGTTGAGGTTGGCGATCCAGACCGGTACCAGTTCGACCTGCGGGTGGGCGGCTGCCAGGTGATACAACCCGCTTCTGAAGGGCAGTAGCGGTTCGTCGCCAAGGTTGCGCGTGCCCTCCGGGAAGAAGATCAGCGAGTCGCCCTGGGCCACCGCGTCCAGCACCGGCTGCAAAGGGTTGCCTTGCCCTTCGCTGCGCTGGCGCTCGATCAATACCCCGTTGAAGACATTGCGGATAAGAAAGTCGCGGATGCCCGGCCTGGCCCAGTAGTCTGCGCCGGCCACCGGGCGCGTGCGTTGGCGCAGCACTTGCGGCAGCGAGGCCCACAGCAGCACGAAGTCGCCGTGGCTGCTGTGGTTGGCGAAATACAGGCGCTGCACCGGCAGCGCCGAGCACCCCAGCCAGAGGGCGCGGGCCCCGGTAATCAGGCGGGCGGCCGAGGTGATGACGTAAGCAGTCAGGTTGGCGAGCATAGGCAGGTGGTCATCCCTTCAAAGGCAGTGTCAGCAGGGTAGCCAAGGCTAGCGACAGCTGCAGGCCCAGGCATACGGCCTGACGGCGCAACAGGCCCAGTGCGGCCCGGCTGCGGGCAGGCCAGGCGCGGCCGTCGGTGGCCTGTGGTTTGAGTTTCAGTTCGAACAGGGCGCGGTCCAGGGCCTGGGTGTCAGCCGGCAGGTCTGCGCTATTGGCCAGGTGGGCAAACAGTTCGGCATCGATAGCCACGCGGATGGCCCAGTATTTGTGGAGTACGCCGAGCACCAGCAGCACGCTGCACAGCAGGCTCGCCAGCGGATGCAGCGGGGCATTGAGCAGCGGTGAAAGGCCATACGCCAGGGCCAGCAAGGTGAGGCCGTCGGACAGGCGCTCCAGCTGTTTGCCTCGGCCCAGCAGGATGGCGGCCACGCGCAGGTTCATGGCTGTGCTCCCAGTTGCTGGAGCGCATGGCGGTGGGCACTGTGCAATACGATGCCGGGGCGGGCTTTGCGGATAAGGGATTCTGCCTGCTGGGCGTCAACGCACCGGCCGGTCACCACCAGCCAGGCCGCCACGGCACTGGCGCTGCGTGAGTAGCCTAAAGCGCAGCACACTAGCACCGGGCCCTGGGCGTGCAGGTGTTCGATGGCGTTGGCGGCCTGCTGTAGCAGGGCAACGTCTGGCGCTATCAGATCCAGGGTAGCGAAACACTGATAGTCAAGGGCTGACGCGATCGTCGTAGGAGCGGCCTTGCGTCGCGAAAGGGCTGCGGAGCAGCCCCGACAGTTTCTGCTGCGAAGCTGGAAACCCTGGGCCGCTTCGCGCCCCTCTCGCGACACAAGGCCGCTCCTACAATGGTTTGCGTTACACGGCAGTTCTGCGCACAGATCAACAATTGCAGCGAACTGCGTGTCGCGCCCTGGGATTCTCCCCAGGTACACACCATCGCATACCTCGTCGGCCTGTGGATGGCGCCGGGTCCACAGCCGCGAATTGAGCCATGCGCCCGCCAGATAGGGTGCCAGCAGCCACCGGCTTGCAGGCGACAAGCGCCCGTCATCACCCTTCTGAAAACCACCCGCCCCGAACACGGCGTAGTTCAGCGCCACCAGCCCCAACGATACCGCCGGCCAACTCAACCCCAGCCAAGCCCCGCCCATCGCAGCGGCAGGGAGTACACACAGCAGCGCGCCCAAGGCATAACAAGCGGCAACCTTCCAGCGCTTGGCATCCTGAGCAAGACGGGCCGCCTGAAAGGGCAGGCGCCCTTGCTGCGGCCACAGCCACAGGCAGGCAAACCCCGCCAGCGCCCCCGTGGGCACATCGATGAAATGGTGCTGCCAGGTGGTCAGCACCGACACCCCGATCAGCGCCATCCAGCCATGCATTAGCCAACGCCAGGGCTGGCGTTGCACATGCCGGGCAAACATCGCCCAGATGATCACCAGCAAAGCGATGTGCAGCGAAGGCGCCTGGTTGAATGGCTTGTCGAAGCCCATCAACACATCGAACAGCCAGCCGAACAGCCCGTCCAGGCCCGGCCGCTCGAAGGTGAACCGCAGCGGCCACAGCAGAAAACAGCAGACGCTGATCACCTGTGCGCTGAGCAACGCCAGCGCGTGGCGGTCCATTTCCTGGCGTGTGCGCGGCAGCAGGAAGGACAACCCGTACAGCAGGTCGATCGACCAGTACGGGATGATCGTCCAGGGCCACAGCGGCATGCCGTGCTCCCAGCCGAACACCAGGCTGCCGACATCACTGCGCCCAGCCGTGTAATTGTTCGCCAGCCCATAGCTGAGGAAGAACAACGGCCCCAGCAGCAGAAGCCAGAACACACCCCGGCGAATCAGCCCGTGCTCGCGTGGCGGGCTCACTCAGCGCACCCGCTGTGCCAGGCTGACGCTGAAAATGCCCCATTCATCGATGCGCTGGGCCAGCTTGCGGAAGCCCGCGGCCTCAACCAGCTGGTCCATCTCGGCCTGGCTGCGCCGGCGCATTACCCAAGCCTCGCCACCGCGGTGGCTGGTGAGGGCGCGGGCAATCATCTCCAGTTGCGGGTGCCATGGCTGGCCGGTGTAGACCAGGTAGCCGCCATCCTCTATGGCGTCGGCCAGCCCGGCCAGGGAATTGCCCACCAGTTGGTTACTGGGGAAGAGCTCGTACAACCCTGAAACCACGCCCAGCGTTGGGGGTTGTTCAAGTGTGGCCAGGCTCTGGCGATCGAAAGCATCGCCCTGTACGAAGCGGGCGATGTCGGCCAGGCCCTTCTCGCGGATCAGCGCGCTGCCTTGCTGAACGTTCAGTTCGCTGTAGTCGCGCAGCAGGATCGAATCTGGCAACTGCTCAAGGCCTTGAAGGGCTTCGAGGATATAGCGGCCATGGCCGGCCGCAATATCGACAATGTGCACGGGCCGTTGCTGTTCACGCAGGTGGGCGATGGCCAGGCGCAGCAATTGCTCGACGTGCAGCTTGCGTTGGCGAATGCCACGCCAGCCGATGGCGTCGAGGTAGTTCTGGTCGATCAGGCGCCCCAGTTTGCCCTTGCCGGTCGGCTGGTTGCGGTACACGTAGTCGAGGGTGCTGCCAGAATCGAAGCCGGTGTCAAACCCGAGCTTCACCCCCGCAGACAGCCCCTTGCCCAGGCTCAAGCCGGCTCGGGTGGCGCGCCAGTAAAGGTCGCGGGGCGAGTTGCGCGGCAGCGGCGCAGCCAGGCTTTCTGCCTCGGCGCAACTGGCCCCGGTCTTGTCGGCATCCAGCAGTGAGGGCAACGCGGCGGGGCTGGCAAAGCAATGGTCGACAAACCGTTCGATGCGCCTCAGGGCATGGGCCCGATCACGTTCACCCAAGGTGTCGTGGAAGAACCCAGGCAGTATGTGCATCTCCTTTCGTGTGCTGCCGAGCCGGTCGAAAAACCGTTCTTGCGGTTGGCGCTCGACCACGAAATCAGCCCCGGACACCAGCAGCTGGGTCGGCACCTGGATGGCCTGGGCGTCGGCCACCACGCGGTCGGCGGCCTCGTACAGGCCCAGCAGCATGGTTACCGAAATGGGCCGGCTGATCAGCGGGTCGGCCACGTACGACATCACCCGCTCAGGGTCGTGGGTGAGCAGGCGCGGCTTGACGTAGCTATTCACGAAGAAATTGCCGCGCAAGGCCTTCAGCAGCTTCAGGCCTGGGCGGGCAAACGGCACGTACAGCTTGACCTTGAACGCTGGCGAGGCCAACACCAGGCAGCGCACCTTGGGCGCGTAGTCGTGGGCCCAGGTGGCGATCAGCACGGCGCCGACGCTTTGTGCCAGTACCACCAGGTCCTGTTCGGCGATGCCGTGGTGGGCCTGGATGTGTTCGATGAAGGTTTGCACGTCGCGCACACTGGTGGCGAACCCCGGGCTGTCGCCACGCGCGCCTGGCGAGCGGCCGTGGCCGCGGGCATCCCAGGCGAAGAAGTCGTAGCCCGGCATGTCCAGCTCATCGGCCAGGTGGGCCATGCGCCCGCCGTGCTCATGGCCCCGGTGGAACATCACCACGGCGCGGCGTGGCTGGTGTTCGTTGCGGGTGGCAGGCCAATGACGGTAATGCAGCTCGACACCGT
This sequence comes from Pseudomonas sp. PARCl1, assembly GCF_947311875.1. Classification (NCBI taxonomy): domain Bacteria; kingdom Pseudomonadati; phylum Pseudomonadota; class Gammaproteobacteria; order Pseudomonadales; family Pseudomonadaceae; genus Pseudomonas; species Pseudomonas sp. PARCl1. The sequence goes on along the minus strand of NZ_CAMZMX010000057.1, from coordinate 6,767 downwards.
CATGGGTGGGGAAGTGCAGCGCTTGCGCTTGGCGCATGGTCAACGTCCTTTTGCGGTGACGATAGGCTCAGCGGGTTTCGGCCAGGCCCTGGCGAACCCGGTTGTAGAGGGTATAGAGCGAGAGCGCGAGGATGACCAGCAACAGGCCGTTGATCCAAGCGCCATCGAGCAGGCCAAAGGCGACGCCGGTGCCCAGCACGCCGAAGGCGAAGGCCCTGTCGCTCTTGCCCATAGGCCCGTCGTAGCGCCGCGAGGCGCCTGCCAGCGGGCCCATGACACCGGCGTACTCGCTGAAGGTGGCGCACAGCACCACCAGCACCACCAGCGCAGGCGACACCCCGGCCAACAGGGCGAAGGGCAGGTACAGCGCTGCATCGGCAATCACGTCACACAGTTCGTTGAGGTAAGCACCGAGGGTGGATTGCTGGCCGAACTCCCGGGCCAGCATGCCGTCGACCGCATTCAGCGCCATGCGCAGCAGCATCCAGATCGGTACCAGGATGAACAGCCAGGTGATGTGCGGCAGGGCGGCCAGCAGCAGGCCCACCAGGAGCGATACCACGGCAGCGGTGACAGTGACCTGGTTGGCGGTGACGCCCCGGTCGTAAAGGCGTTGCACGGCCGGGCGCAACAAGGCCTGGAAGCGTGGTTTCAGCTGGTAGATCGAGGCCACTGGAAAATCCTTTTTTTGGGGGCGCCATGACGCCATTGTGTGTGAGCCTTCTTCGCGGGTAAACCCGCGAAGAATCCAACGCAGTGCATGGCACCGGCTGCGCCGGTGTTCGCGGGCGCGCCCGCTCCTACAGGGACCGCGCCAGCTTTTAGTAATTGAGCAAGACAGTTGCTCCAACCAGCCGGTCAACCAACCCCGACGCATACCCTGGCAACGCCGCAAAGTCCCGCGCGCACACCAGCAACCGGCGGTTGGCCCAGGGTTCCGCCAGGGCTACCCAGTGCAGCGGCAACAGCCCTTGCCAACGCTTCACCGCCGCCAGTGGCACCACCCCGACCCCAGCCCCGCCTGCAACCATGCGGATCACGCCATCAAACCCTTCGGCCCGCACTCTCACCTGCATGCGCCGGCCTTCCCGCAATGCCTGTTCCTCCAGGTACAACGCCAATGCACTGCCTGCTCCAAGCCCGACATGACCATGCGCCAGGCTGTCGATGAAGCTGGGGGCAGCCTCGCTGGCCAGCGGATGGCCAGGCGGCGTTACCAGCACCAGTGGGTCGTCACGAAACGGCCGGGTTTGCAGGTGCCGGAAAGGCGCGGCTGTTGAAACAATGCCAAGGTCTGCCATGCCTTGCGTAATCGCCTGCACGATGCGCAGGCTCGGCAGTTCCTGTATGTCCACGCTGACGCCGGGGTTTTCAGCCAAATAACCGGCCACAAGTTCGGGCAGGTACTCCGTAAGTGCTGCGGTGTTGCACAGCAGGCGCACTTGGCCGTGCTGCCCCTGCGCGTACTGGCCCAGGTCGAACTGCAGGCGTTCGACCTGCTGGGCAATCAGGCGGGCATGCAGCAACAGCGCCTGGCCGGCCGGGGTCGGCTGAACACCGCGGCGGTTACGCTGCAGTAAAGGGATGCCCAGCGACGCTTCCATGGCCCGGATGCGCGCACTGGCTGCCGGCAGCGACAGATGGCTGCGGCTGGCACCGGCGGTGATGTTGCCGCACTCCAGGGTGTGCTGGAACAGCTTGAGGTCGATCAGGTCGAAATGCATGTGCCTCTGCCTCAGCAAGAGTCTGGATAAGGGTATGGCAGATTTTCAGCCTGCCCGCCACGGGCCATTATCGGCCCATGAATACCTTGCTCGCTTTCTACCACAACATGGGCCCTGCTCTGTCGCTGCTGGTGGTGCTGACGTTCCTGCTGGCCGGCGCAGTGAAAGGCGTGATCGGCCTGGGGCTGCCCACCATCGCGATGGGCCTGCTGGGCCTGGCTATGCCTCCGGCGCAGGCTGCAGCACTGCTGATCGTGCCGTCGACCCTTACCAACCTTTGGCAGTTGGCCAGCGGCGGGCACCTGCGAGCGTTGCTGGTGCGGCTGGGCCCGATGCTGGCGCTGATCTTCATTGGCACCTTGCTGGGCAGTACCTGGCTGGGCATCGACAGCGGGCCATGGGCCGCGCATGCGTTGGGTGCGGCCTTGCTGGCGTACGCGGTGTACGGGCTGGTTGGGCCGGGCTTGCGCTTGGCAGCGGCGCACGAGCGTTGGCTGGGGCCGGCGTGCGGGCTGGTGACGGGGGTAATCACGGCGGCAACCGGCGTATTCGTGATACCTGCGGTGCCCTACTTGCAGAGCCTGGGCCTGAGCCGCGAGCAGATGATCCAGGCGCTGGGCCTGTCGTTCACGGTTTCGACCCTGGCACTGGCTGTTGGCCTGGCCGGGCAGGATGCCCTCGGTGGCCAGGCCTTGGGTGCTTCACTGCTGATGCTGGCGCCAGCCTTGCTCGGCATGCTGGCCGGGCAGTGGTTGCGTCAGCGTATCAGCGCGTTGCTGTTCAAGCGTTGTTTCTTCATCGGCCTGGCCGCACTGGGCGGCCACTTGCTGATCAACGGTTAGCGCTGGACGCGCTGAGCATGTTGACCCGCTGGATATCGAAATCGCGCTCAAGGTAGTCCATGCGTTTTTCGAAGAAGGCGGCCATGTGCGGCAGGGCCGAATGCACATCCAGCGCGGCCTGGTCGGCCCACACTTCGAAAAACACGAACAGGCTCGGGTCTTGCTGGTCGCGCAGCATGTGGTACTCGATGCAACCTGGCTCCTGGCGGCTCGGCTCGACATAAGGGCGGAACAGGTTTTCGAACGCATCGGCCATTTCCGGGCGGGTCTTGGCTTTGAGGATGAAGGCGATCTGCTCAGTCATGGGGCGCTACTCGGTGAGGGGTGGTGAACCGATTCTACGGCAATAATGCGATGCTGATTCGTGACTTCTGGTCAATTGTATTTTGCCCGGTGACTTCTGTATCCCGCCCCAGCGAACCTCTAACCTGCCGACATCAAATTTTGACTCGGCCGGGGAGGCCAGCATGAAAAAGATTCTTCTGCTCAATGGTGGTAAACAGTTCGCTCACTCTGATGGCCGCCTCAACACGACCTTGCACGAAGCGGCCATCGCCCACCTGGACCGCGCCGGTTTCGATGTACAGCAGACGTTCATCGACGGTGGCTACGACGTGCAGGCCGAGGTCGAGAAGTTTCTCTGGGCCGATGTGATCATCTACCAGATGCCGGGCTGGTGGATGGGCGCGCCGTGGACGGTGAAGAAGTACATCGATGAAGTGTTCACCGCAGGCCATGGCAGCCTCTACGCCAACGATGGCCGCACCCGCTCGGATCACACGCAGAAGTACGGCAGCGGTGGCCTGGTGCACGGCAAGCAATACATGCTGTCGCTGACCTGGAACGCGCCGCAGCAGGCCTTCGATGACCCGAGCGATTTCTTTGAAGGCAAAGGCGTGGATGCGGTGTACTTCCCGTTCCACAAGGCCAACCAGTTCCTTGGCATGACCGGCCTGCCGACTTTCCTGGCAACGGATGTGATGAAGCGCCCGGATGTGCCGGCGGCGCTGGCAGCTTATGAAGCCCATCTGGACAAGGTGTTCGGCAAGGCAGCGTGATGGGTTGCCTGTACTGGCCTCATCGCGGGCTGGCCTGCTCCCACGGTGAGGTAGGAGCAGCCGCAGTTGGCCTGTACATGCGATTATCTGATCCTTGCACAGACCCATCACAGGCCCGAATGTGAAAACCCGATCCGAAGAACTTCAGGTGTTCGTCGCCGTCATCGACTGCGGCTCGATCTCCGCCGCTGCCGAGCAGATGGGCCAGACCCCGTCCGCCGTCAGCCGCACGTTGTCGCGCCTGGAGGGCAAGCTGGGCACCACTCTGGTCAATCGCACCACCCGGCGTATGGACCTCACCGAGGAAGGGCGTTTTTTCCTCGACCGCGCGCGGTTGATCCTGCAGCAGATGGACGACATGGAAGAGCGCCTGTCGATGAACCGCCAGACCCCTACCGGGCGCCTGCGCATCAACGCTGCCGCCCCTTTCATGCTGCATGCCATCGTGCCGTGGATCGGCGAGTTCCGCCGCCAGTACCCGGGCATAGAGCTGGAGCTGAATACCGACGACCTGATCATCGACCTGCTGGAGCACAGCACCGATGTGGCGATTCGCATCGGCGAACTGGCCGACTCCAGCCTGCATGCACGCAGCCTCGGCTGCAGCCCGGTGCAGGTGCTGGCAAGTCCCGCCTACCTGGCGCAGCATGGGATGCCCCAGCGTGTCGAGGACCTGGCCAACCACTGCCTGCTTGGCTTTAGCCAGCCCGACTCGCTCAACCAATGGCCGCTGCGCCATGCCCAGGGTGACCGCTTCGGTATCCGCCCCGCGTTGCTCGCTTCCAGCGGCGAGACCCTGCGCCAGCTGGCGCTGGCCGGGGAGGGCATCGTCAGCCTGTCGCATTTCATGACCCACGAAGACATTCGCAGCGGGCGCTTGCAGGTGCTGTTGGGTGAAGCCAACAACGGTTACCGGCAACCGATTCACGCGGTGTACTACCGCAACACGCAACTGGCCCTGCGTATTCAGTGCTTTCTGGATTTCATCCAGCGCAAGCTGGCCATGTACGCCTGCTGAGTTGCCTGAACGCGACAAAGCCTGCCCACGGGCGGCGAAACGCCCTGCGGTTGATTGCACAGTCCAGGCGCATCGGCCTTACTGACTGCTCGACAAAAACAACACCAAGGAAGTGTCATGCGTATTGTCCCGTTTCAGTACCTGGCTCTCGCAACCGCGATCCTGAGCTGTTCTTCGGTTTACGCTGCGGATCTGGAAGGCGGTGCAGTGGCTGCCCCCGATCAATATGGTGCACAGGTCGCCGCCGATATCCTGAAAAAGGGCGGCAACGCAGTCGATGCCGCCGTGGCCACGGCCTTCACCCTGGCGGTGACCTACCCCGAGGCCGGCAATATCGGCGGCGGCGGTTTCATGACCCTGTTCGTCGACGGCAAGCCGTATTTCCTCGACTACCGCGAAGTGGCGCCCAAGGCCGCCACGCGCAACATGTACCTGGACGACAAGGGTGAGGTCATCGAGAACCTCAGCCTGGTCGGGGTGCGCGCCGCTGGCGTACCCGGCACGGTGATGGGCTTGTGGGAGGCGCATCGCAAGTTTGGCAAGCTGCCCTGGAGCGAGCTGCTGACCCCGGCCATCGGCTATGCGAAAAATGGCTTCAAGGTCGCGGAAAAGCAGTACCAGTACCGCAACGATGCACAGGGCATGTTCAAGACTGCGACCAACTTCAACGATTACTTCGGCAACATGAAGGTTGGCGAGCTGTTCAGGCAGCCCGAACTGGCCCAGACCCTGGAGCGCATCGCCGACAAAGGCGTCAGCGAGTTCTACCAGGGCAAGACTGCCGATTTGCTGGTGGCGCAGATGCAGGCCGACAAGGGCCTGATCACCAAGCAAGACCTGCAGGATTACAAGGCCGTATGGCGTGAGCCGATGGCCGTCAGCTGGCGTGGCAACGTGGTGTATACCGCGCCACCACCGAGCTCCGGCGGTGTAGCCCTGGCTCAGTTGCTGGGCATCAAGGAAGACCGCGCGGCGGACTTCAAGGGGGTGGCGCACAACTCGGCGCAGTACATCCACCTGCTGGCCGAGATCGAGAAGCGCGTGTTCGCCGACCGCGCCGACTACCTCGGTGACCCGGCCTTTACCCAAGTGCCGGTGGATAAACTGGTGGCCAAGGACTACCTGGCCAAGCGCGCTGCGCAGGTCAACCCGAAAGCCATTTCCGACACTGACAAGGTCAAGCCCGGGCTGGAGCCGCACCAGACCACGCACTTTTCCATCGTCGACAAGCACGGCAACGCGGTCAGCAACACCTACACCCTCAACCTCGACTACGGCAGCGGCGTGGTGGTGAAAGGGGCGGGTTTCCTGCTGAACGACGAGATGGACGATTTCAGCGCCAAGCCGGGGGCGGCCAATGCCTTTGGTGTAGTCGGCGGTGATGCCAACGCGATCGAGCCGGGCAAGCGCATGCTGTCGTCGATGAGCCCCAGCCTGATGACCCGTGACGGCAAGGTCGAGCTGGTGATCGGCACCCCGGGTGGTTCGCGGATCTTTACCTCGATCTTCCAAGTGATGAACAACCTGTATGACTACGGCATGCCATTGGACAAGGCGGTGGCGGCGCAGCGTGTGCACCATCAGTTGCTGCCCAAGGACACCATCTACTTCGACAGCTATGCACCGTTGACCGGGCCTGTGGCTGACGGCCTGAAGAAGATGGGGTATGTGCTGGAAGACCAGGGCTGGGAGATGGGGGATATCCAGGCGATCCGGGTAGAAGGGGCAAAGCTGGAGACGGCCTCTGATCCACGGGGGCGTGGGGTGGGCATGATCGTCAAATAAGCTGCCGCCTGTGCTGGCCTGATCGCCGGCAAGTCAGCTCCCACGGGGATCGCATCAGGGCTGACAGGTGTTTGCCACAAGGTATGCAGCGCCTGTTAGAGCGAGCGCCGCCCGCGCGGCGCATCGCGAGCTGCGCTCGCTCCTACGTTTGTTTCGGGCGAATTATTCCTGTGGGATTTGCGCGCGAACGCCTTGGCGCATGCCTCAAAATCGCGTCGTACGAACAAGGCGGCCGCGCGCATCTGGCACAGGGGTTACTGGCCCGAAACAAACGTAGATACTCTGTTGGCGGTCAAGCTTTTCTGAGGTGTTCAGAGCTGAAAAGCTTGGCCGTATCAAA
>NZ_CAMZMX010000056.1:0-30778 GCF_947311875.1 Pseudomonas sp. PARCl1 | reverse complement strand
GCCCGCGAAGCAGGAGACGCGGTGTCTGGCACCGGCTGCGCCGGTGTTCGCGGGCACGCCCGCTCCCACAGGAACCGCGTACAAACCGCCCACCGATCCTGTCAGCGGCTTTGCAGAAACGCGCGAATGCGCTCGGCAGCTTCGATGCACTCGGCCAGCGGTGCAACCAAGGCCATGCGGACACGCCCGGCCCCCGGGTTCACACCATCCACTTCCCGCGAAAGGTAAGACCCCGGCACCACCGTCACATGCTGGGCTTCGAACAGGTCACGGGTGAACTCGGCATCGTCGCCAGGCACCTTGGCCCACAGGTAGAAGCTGCCGTCCGGGCGCTGTACGTCCAGTACCGGCTGCAGGATCTCCAGCACGGCATCGTATTTGGCGCGGTACTGGTCGCGGTTTTCGCGCACATGCGCTTCATCCTGCCAAGCGGCGATGCTCGCCAGTTGGGTTTGCACCGGCATGGCGCAGCCGTGATAGGTACGGTACAGCAGGAATGGCTTGATGATGTCGGCGTCGCCGGCAACGAAGCCCGAGCGCAGGCCCGGCAGGTTGGAGCGCTTGGACAGGCTGTGGAAGACCACGCAACGTTTGAAGTCGCTGCGGCCCAGCTCCGCGCAAGCGCTCAACAGGCCGGGCGGCGGGGCGTCTTCGTCGAAGTACAGTTCGCTGTAGCACTCATCGGCGGCGATCACGAAATCATGCTCGTCGGCCAGGGCAATCAGCGTTTTCAGGGTGTCCATGGGCACCAGCGCCCCGGTCGGGTTGCCCGGCGAGCACAGGAACAGGATCTGGCAGCGCTGCCAGACATCGGCCGGCACGGCGTCGAAGTCCGGGTTGAAGCCATTGGCCTCCAGGCACGGCAGGTAGTGTGGGGTGGCACCGGCCAGCAGGGCTGCGCCTTCATAGATCTGATAGAACGGGTTCGGGCTGACCACCAGGCCGTCATCGGCGCGGTTGACCACGGCCTGGGTGAAGGCGAACAGCGCCTCGCGGGTGCCATTGACCGGCAGGATATGACGGTCGGCGTCGAGCCAGCCGGCGGGCACGCCAAACCGCTGCTCGCACCACTGGCCAATAGCCTGGCGCAGCGCCGGCAGGCCGAGGGTGCTGGGATAGACAGCCAGCTTGTCGAGGTTGTCGGCCATGGCCTGGGCGACGAACGCCGGCGATTCGTGCTTCGGCTCACCGATCGACAGGGCGATGGCGCGTTTGTCCGCCGCAGGCTTCACGGCGCCCAGCAGGGCGCGGAGCTTCTCGAACGGGTAGGGCTGAAGCTGGGTCAAGGCATGGTTCATCGGCGCAAGGTCTCGTCAATCGTCTAATCGTTAAATGGTCAGGCGGCTCGGGCTGGTGTCGCTGCCTTGGCCGGCCTGCAGCTGCTGCACGATAGCTTCCTGCAGGCGGCTGCACAGTTGCGGGTCGGACAGCGGCTGGTTGTCGGCATCGGTGATGAAGAACACGTCTTCGACCCGTTCGCCGAGGGTGGCGATCTTGGCGTTCTGCAGTGACAGGTCGAACTCCAGGAAAATCCGCCCCAGCCGGGCCAGCAGGCCAGGGCGGTCGGGGGCCGTGATCTCCAGAATGGTCACCGGCCGTTGGGCATCGTTGAGGATGGTCACCTGTGGCGGGAAGTCGAAGTGCTTGAGCTGGCGGGGCACCCGGCGCTGAATGATGGTCGGGTAGTTCTCGGGGTTGCGCAAGGCTTCGCTCAGGCCGTCGCGAATCTGCCGCACCCGTTGCGGGTTGTCGCCAATCGAGCCGCCGTCGTTGTCCAGCACGATGTAGGTGTCGAGGGTGAACTGGCTGCTTGAGGTGATGATTCGCGCGTCGTGAATGTTCAGGTTCAGCTGCGACATGGCCGCTACTGTCACCGCAAAGAAGTCGTGCTGGTCCGGGGCGTAGATGAAGATCTGCGTGCCACCCTCGAACTCGCGCTGGGTAGTTTCCTTGATCAGCACCAGCGGGCCGCCATCGGCGGGCTGCTGCAGGATCGCATCACTGTGCCAGGCTACGTCGGCCGCAGTGTGCTTGAGGAAGTAGTCATCGCCCAGCTGCGACCACAATTGTTCGACGTCGTCCGGGTCGGTGCCCTCGCGCACCAGGATGTCCAGGGCGGCAGACTGGGTTTGGCGAATCTGCTCTTCGCGGTCCAGCGGGTTTTCCAGGCCACGGCGCAAGGCCCGCTTGGTCTCGGTGTAAAGCTGGCGCAACAGGCTGGCGCGCCACGAGTTCCACAAGCTGGGGTTGGTGGCATTGATATCGGCCACGGTCAGCACGTACAGGTAGTCCAGGCGCGTTTCGTCGCCCACGTGCAGGGCAAAGTCGTTGATCACCTGTGGGTCGGACAGGTCCTTGCGCTGGGCGGTGGTAGACATCACCAGGTGGTTGAGCACCAGCCAGACGATCAGCCGGCTGTCCCACGCGGGCAGTTGGTGGCGTTCGCAGAACTTCTGCGCGTCTACTGCACCGAGCTCCGAGTGGTCACCGTGGCGGCCCTTGCCGATGTCGTGGTACAGGCCGGCCAGGTAGATCAGCTCGGGTTTGGGCAGGCGCCCCATGAGCTTGCTGGCCAGCGGAAACTTCTCGGACACCGGTGTGTACTGCAGCTTGCGCAGGTGCTTGATGAGGTTGAGGGTGTGCGCATCCACGGTATAGATGTGGAACAGGTCGTGCTGCATCTGCCCGACGATCAGGCCGAACTCGGGCAGGTAACGCCCCAGGATGCCGTAGCGGTTCATTCGGCGCAGGTTGCGATGTATGCCGATCTCGCACTTGAACAGCTCGATGAACAGGCTGGTATTGCGGATGTCGGTGCGGAACGTGTCGTCGATCAGGTGCCGGTGTTCGCGCAGCAGGCGCACGGTATCGGCGCGTACACCCTTGATTTCCGGGTGCTGGGCCATCAGCACGAACATCTCCAGCATGGCGAACGGCGTGCGCTTGAACACGTTCGGCCGGGTGGCCTCGATATAGCCGTCATGCAGGCGGAAGCGCGCATTCAGCGGCTGGGTGCTGCCACTGTCCTCGTCGGCGAGGATGACCTCCTCGAAGTGCTGGATGATCAGGTCGCACAGCTGGCTGATGCTCATCACCACCCGGTAGTACTGGGTCATGAACTGCTCGATCGCCCGCTTGGGGTTCTCGTCGTGGTAGCCCAGCAGTTCGGCCAGGCTGCGCTGGTGGTCGAACAACAGGCGGTCTTCGGCGCGGCCGGCCAGCATGTGCAGGGCGTAACGCACCTTCCATAGAAAGTCCTGCGACGAGGCCAGCAGTTCGTTCTCGCTTTCCAGCAGGAAGCCTTCGCCAGCCAGTGCGAGCAGGTTCAAGGTGCCGTATTGGCGGCGCGCCACCCACAGTACGGTCTGGATATCGCGCAGGCCGCCAGGGGACCCTTTGACGTTGGGTTCCAGGTTGTACTCGGTGTCGTTGTACTTGTGGTGGCGGGCCTTGAGTTCGGCGCGCTTGGCCAGGAAGAACTCCTTGCTCGGCCACATGTGCGCGGTGCTGGTCACGTCCAGCATGCGTTGGCGCAACGGCTCCGGGCCGGCGATGGTGCGGCTTTCCATCAGGTTGGTGATCACCGTGAGGTCGGCGCGGGCCTGTTCGGCACACTCGTCCACGGTACGCACGCTCTGGCCGACTTCCAGGCCTATGTCCCACAGCAGGGTCAGAAACCGTTCGATGGCGTCGCGGTACTGTTCATGCTCGGCAGCGCCCAGGAGGATCAGCAGGTCGATGTCCGAATGCGGGTGCAGTTCACCGCGCCCGTAGCCACCCACCGCAACCAGGGCGATGCCGCTGTGGTCCCCCCAGTCGAACTGGTTCCAGGCCTGTTGCAGGATATTGTCGACCAGCCAGGCACGGGCCTCGATCAGCGGGCGAATGTCGCCGCCGGCGCGGAAACGCTTGTCGAGCACCTCGCCGGCCAGGCGGATGGCTTTCTTGAAAGCGGCGATAGGGCTCGCCTTGAGGGCCAGTTCCGCCTGGAACTGGCCGCGGTCGAACAGTTCGGGGTCCACCTGGGGCATCGCGTCACGTTCCTGTCGTGGGTTGGCCGGGCTCAGGCCGAGGTGCGCGGGATCGTATCGTCCTTGCGCAGGGTGAAGATCTCGTAGCCGGTCGCAGTCACCACCAGGGTGTGCTCCCACTGGGCCGAGAGCTTGCGGTCCTTGGTGATGGCGGTCCAGCCGTCGCCCAGCACCTTGGTGTCGGCCTTGCCCTGGTTGATCATGGGTTCGATGGTGAAGGTCATGCCTTCCTTCAGTTCCATGCCCGTGCCTGCGCGGCCGTAGTGGAGGATCTGCGGTTCTTCGTGGAACACCTTGCCGATACCGTGGCCGCAGAATTCACGCACCACCGAGAAGCCGTTCTTTTCGGCGTGCTTCTGGATCACTTCACCAATGTCGCCCAGGCGGCACCCTGGCTTGACCAGTTCAATGGCCTTGTACATGCATTCCTGGGTCACCTTGGACAGGCGCTCGGCCCATGCCGGCACGGTGCCGACATGGAACATGCGGCTGGTATCGCCGTGGTAGCCGTCCTTGATCACGGTGACGTCGATGTTCAGCGTGTCACCGTCCTTGAGCGGCTTGTCATTGGGGATGCCGTGGCAGACCACATGGTTGATCGAGGTGCAGATCGACTTCGGGTAGCCTTTGTAGTTGAGCGGCGCCGGGATGGCCTGCTGAACATTGACGATGTAGTCGTGGCACAGGCGGTCCAGCGCTTCTGTGGTGACGCCGGGCTTGACGTGTTCCTCAATCATTTCCAGCACTTCGGCAGCCAGGCGGCCAGCGATGCGCATCTTTTCGATGTCTTCTGCGGTCTTGATGGTAACGGTCATTACAGGCTCTCTACGGCGCCGTGCACGGCGCGAACAAACGGGAAAGGGCTTATTCTATCAGAGCGTCAAGCTGCAAGCTGCAAGCTGCAAGCTGCAAGTGGCAAGTGGCAAGTGGCAAGTGGCAAGCGGCAAGCGGCAAGCGGCAAGAAGAAGCGGATCGTGCGTCGGCTGCTTTTTGCTTTTTGCTTTTGCTTTTGCTTTTGCTTTTGCTTGCAGCTTGCAGCTTGCAGCTTGCAGCTTGCAGCTTGCAGCTTGCAGCTGCTTCCACCGGGTTCCGTTTGCCCGCGGTCTGTGGTATAACATGCGCCGCTTTCGGGCACGACCCCGTCAGCATTTAACCCACACACGTGTCGACACGATGACCTGGGTGCCCCGAGTTGCAGAATTCGCGGGTTGGTCATTGGGATACGTGGAGGCCCAACCCGACTTATCAAGGAACTATCATGTCCCAAGTCAATATGCGCGATATGCTGAAGGCCGGTGTGCACTTCGGCCACCAGACCCGTTACTGGAACCCGAAAATGGGCAAGTACATTTTCGGCGCGCGTAACAAGATCCACATCGTCAACCTGGAAAAAACCCTGCCAATGTTCAACGACGCTCTGTCGTTCGTAGAGCGCCTGGCCCAGGGCAAGAACAAGATCCTGTTCGTCGGCACCAAGCGTTCCGCCGGCAAGATCGTCGCCGAGCAAGCTGCTCGTTGCGGTTCGCCATACGTTGACCACCGTTGGTTGGGCGGCATGCTGACCAACTACAAAACCATCCGCGCCTCGATCAAGCGTCTGCGCGACCTGGAAACCCAGGCCGAAGATGGCACTTTCGCCAAGCTGACCAAGAAAGAAGCCCTGATGCGCTCCCGCGACCTGGAAAAACTGGATCGCAGCCTGGGCGGCATCAAGGACATGGGTGGTCTGCCAGACGCTCTGTTCGTTATCGACGTTGATCACGAGCGCATCGCGATCACCGAAGCCAACAAACTGGGTATCCCGGTTATCGGCGTTGTCGATACCAACAGCAGCCCGGAAGGTGTTGACTACATCATCCCAGGTAACGATGACGCCATTCGCGCTATCGAGCTGTACATGACTTCGATGGCTGACGCTGTCATCCGCGGCCGCAACAACGTTGCCGGCGGCACTGAAGTCTACGCTGAAGAAGCGGCTGCACCTGCTGCTGAGTAATAGGCGCTAGCGTCTACTTGGCACGCGAAAAGGGGGCTCTGCCCCCTTTTTGCCACCTTGAAATCCTGCTGTCAGCATCGGCCCCGCATCATGGGCCTGCTGGAACACAAGCAGCGGATTTGCAGAATTTAACGCCCGTGACCAACGGGTGGAATGGTTGAAAAACTTTCCAAGAGGATTTTGAAATGGCAGCAATTACTGCAGCGCTGGTCAAAGAACTGCGCGAGCGTACCGGCGAAGGCATGATGGATTGCAAAAAGGCCCTGGAAAAGGCCGGCGGCGACATCGAAAAAGCCATTGACGACATGCGTGCCTCGGGCGCCATCAAGGCCGCCAAAAAGGCTGGCAACGTCGCTGCTGAAGGCGCTATCGCGGTCAAGACCGACGGTAAATCCGCCGTTCTGCTGGAAGTGAACTCGCAGACCGACTTCCTGGCCCTGCAAGACGACTTCAAGAACTTCGTTGCTGAAAGCCTCGAAGAAGCCTTCGCCCAGAAGCTGACCGACGCTGCGCCGCTGATCGCTTCGCGTGAAGCTGCTCGTGAAGCCCTGGTCGCCAAGTGCGGCGAGAACGTCAACATCCGCCGCCTGGTGCGCGTTGAGGGTGACGTTGTCGGTGCCTACCTGCACGGCAACAAGATCGGTGCCGTTGTTGTCCTGAACGGCGGCGACGTCGAGCTGGCCAAGAACATCGCCATGCACGTGGCTGCGTCGAACCCTGAGTTCCTGGATTCGTCGGAAATCTCCGCCGAGGCCATCGAGCGTGAGAAGGGCGTGTTCCTGCAACTGAACGCTGACAAGATCGCCGGCAAGCCAGAGAACATCGTTGAGAACATGATCAACGGCCGTATCACCAAGTTCAAGGCTGAAGCCTCGCTGAAAGAGCAGGCTTTCGTCATGAACCCGGAAGTCAAAGTTGGCGAGCTGGCCAAGAAAGCCGGTGCTGAAATCGTTTCCTTCACCTACTTCAAAGTAGGCGAGGGCATCGAGAAGCCAGTCGACGACTTCGCTGCTGAAGTTGCCGCTCAGGTAGCTGCTGCCAAGCAGTAAGACAGCCCCGTCTGTCGCCCCAAAGAGGCTGCCCGCTCACGCGCGCAGCCTCTTTGTCAAAGCGGGAACGGTTTACAGAAACCGCTGCTCGCGGACGCAATCGTTGCGTCACGTTACAGTTACAAGCAGGCTCAAGCAGCCCGCAAGAATTTTACAAACGCCGCAGGAGAGATTCGCAATGGCTCAGCAGGGCAGTGGTCATCAGGCTCGCTATAAACGCATTCTACTCAAACTTAGCGGCGAGGCCCTGATGGGCTCGGAAGAGTTCGGGATCGACCCCAAGGTCCTGGATCGCATGGCGCTGGAAGTCGGCCAACTGGTCGGCATCGGTGTTCAGGTAGGCCTGGTGATCGGTGGTGGCAACCTGTTCCGTGGCGCGGCGCTCAGTGCAGCCGGCATGGACCGTGTTACCGGCGACCACATGGGGATGCTGGCCACCGTGATGAATGCCCTGGCCATGCGCGACGCGCTGGAGCGGGCGAACATCACTGCCATCGTCATGTCGGCGATCTCCATGGTGGGTGTCACCGATCATTACGACCGTCGCAAAGCCATGCGTCACCTCAACGCCAAGGAAGTCGTGATTTTCGCCGCCGGTACTGGCAACCCGTTCTTCACCACCGACTCTGCCGCTTGCCTGCGCGCCATCGAAATCGATGCCGACGTGGTATTGAAGGCAACCAAGGTCGATGGTGTATACACTGCAGATCCATTCAAGGACCCGCATGCCGAGAAGTTCGATCATCTGACCTACGATGAAGTGCTGGATCGCAAGCTGGGGGTAATGGATCTCACGGCAATCTGCCTGTGCCGCGACCACAAGATGCCGCTGCGCGTCTTCAACATGAACAAGCCCGGCGCCCTGCTGAACATCGTGCATGGCGGCGCGGAAGGAACTCTGATCGAGGAAGTCCAGAAATGATCAACGATATCAAGAAAGACGCGCAGGAGCGCATGACCAAGTCTCTCGAGGCCCTGGCTCGCAACCTGGCGGCCATCCGTACGGGTCGCGCTCACCCAAGCATCCTGGATACCGTCAGGGTCACTGCCTGGGGCAGCGAGATGCCGCTGAACCAGGTGGCTGCAATCACCGTCGAAGATGCCCGCACGCTGAAGATCGTCGCCCACGACAAGAACCTCAGCGCGGCTATCGAAAAAGCCATCCTCACCTCTGACCTGGGCCTGAACCCGTCCAGCGCCGGTACCACCATTCGCGTGCCCATGCCGGCCCTGACCGAGGAAACCCGCAAGGGCTATACCAAGCAGGCCAGCGCTGTTGCCGAAGACGCCAAGGTAGCCGTGCGCAACGTGCGCCGCGACGCCCTGGCCGACCTGAAGAAGCTGACCAAGGACAAGGAAATCAGTGAAGACGAAGAGCGTCGCGCCGCTGATGACATCCAGAAGCTGACCGACAAGTTCGTTGCCGAGGTCGATGCTGCCTTCAAGGCCAAGGAAAAGGACCTGATGGCCGTCTGAGGCCGGGGTTTTTTAATGGAAAAGACCAAGCCAGCGGTGCCGTCCTCGGTGCCGCGTCATGTCGCGATCATCATGGACGGCAACAACCGCTGGGCAAAAAAACGCCTGCTGCCCGGCGTTGCCGGGCACAAGGCGGGTGTCGACGCCGTTCGCGCGGTCATCGAAGTCTGTGCCCAGTCAGGGGTCGAGGTGCTGACCCTGTTCGCCTTCTCCAGTGAAAACTGGCAGCGCCCGGCCGAAGAAGTCGGTGCGCTGATGGAACTGTTCTTCTCGGCCCTGCGCCGTGAGGCCAAGCGCCTCAACGAAAACAATATCAGCCTGCGCATCATCGGTGACCGCTCGCGGTTCCACCCGGAGTTGCAGGCTGCCATGCGCGAGGCCGAGGCGCTGACCGCCGGCAACAACCGCTTCATCCTGCAAATCGCTGCCAACTACGGCGGCCAGTGGGACATTGCCCAGGCCGCGCAACGGCTGGCGCGGGAAGTGCAAGCCGGGCACCTGCGTCCGGACGACATCACCCCTGGCCTGCTGCAGACGTGCCTGGCAACCGGTGAACTGCCGTTGCCGGACCTGTGTATCCGCACCGGTGGCGAGCATCGCATCAGCAATTTCCTGCTGTGGCAGCTGGCATATGCCGAGCTGTATTTCTCCGACCTGTACTGGCCGGACTTCAAACACGAGGCCATGCGTAAAGCCCTGGCCGATTTCGCTTCGCGCCAGCGCCGCTTTGGTAAGACCAGCGAGCAGGTCGAGGCTGGAGCTCGTGCTTAATGCTTAAACAACGCATCATTACCGCGCTGATCCTGCTGCCGATTGCGCTGGGTGGTTTCTTCCTGCTCAACGGTGGGGATTTTGCCCTGTTCATCGGCTTCGTAGTGACCCTCGGTGCCTGGGAATGGGCGCGCCTGGCCGGCCTGATGGCCCAGCCGCTGCGCATTGCCTACGCCCTGGTGGTGGCCGGGGCGCTGATGCTGCTGTACATCCTGCCGGAGCTGGCCCCCTGGGTGCTCGGCGCCGCAGTGATCTGGTGGGGGTTGGCGACCTGGCTGGTGCTGGCCTATCCACGCAGCAGCGAGTTGTGGGCCAGTGCTGCCTGCCGGCTGCTGATCGGCCTGCTGGTATTGCTGCCCGCCTGGCAGGGGTTGGTGCTGCTCAAGCACTGGCCGCTGGGCAACTGGCTGATTCTCTCGGTCATGGTGCTGGTGTGGGCTGCCGATATCGGCGCGTACTTCTCTGGCCGTGCATTCGGCAAGCGCAAGCTGGCCCCGCAGGTCAGCCCCGGCAAAAGCTGGGAAGGCGTGTATGGCGGGCTGGCGGTCAGCTTGCTGATCACCCTCGGTGTGGGCATAAGCCGCGACTGGGGCGTCGGCCAAGTGCTGCTCGGCCTGCTGGGTGCTGCGCTGCTGGTGATGGCCTCGGTGGTCGGTGACCTGACCGAGAGCATGTTCAAGCGCCGCTCCGGCATCAAGGACAGCAGCAACCTGCTCCCCGGCCACGGCGGTGTGCTCGACCGCATCGACAGCCTGACGGCAGCGATCCCGATCTTTGCCGTGTTGTTGTGGGCTGCCGAATGGGGTGTCATGTGACTCGCCCGCAACGTATCACCGTGCTCGGTGCCACCGGCTCCATCGGCCTGAGCACTCTGGACGTGATTGCCCGGCACCCTGATCGCTACCAGGCGTTCGCCCTCAGTGGCTATTCGCGTGTGGACGAACTGCTGGCCCTGTGCGTGCGCCACCGCCCGGCGTTCGCCGTGGTGCCGAGCAGTGAAGCGGCCATGCGGTTGCGTGCAGGTCTGGCGGCGGCCGGTTGTGCAACCGAGGTGCTCGAAGGCGACGCCGGGCTGTGCCAGGTGGCGTCGGCAAGCGAAGTGGACGCCGTGATGGCGGCCATCGTCGGGGCTGCCGGCTTGCGGCCCACCTTGGCGGCTGTCGAGGCGGGCAAGAAGGTCCTGCTGGCCAACAAGGAAGCGCTGGTGATGTCGGGGGCCCTGTTCATGGACGCCGTGCGGCGCCATGGCGCCGTGCTGCTGCCAATCGACAGCGAGCACAACGCTATCTTCCAGTGCATGCCTGGCGACTATGCCCGTGGCCTGAGTGCGGTGGGGGTGCGGCGGATCCTGCTGACGGCTTCCGGTGGCCCGTTCCGTGAAACGCCCGTCGAAGCGCTGATGGGGGTGACCCCGGAGCAAGCCTGTGCGCACCCGAACTGGTCGATGGGGCGCAAGATCTCCGTGGATTCGGCCAGCATGATGAATAAAGGGCTGGAACTGATCGAAGCCTGTTGGCTGTTCGATGCTGCGCCGGCCAAGGTCGAAGTGGTGGTGCACCCGCAGAGCGTGATCCACTCGCTGGTCGACTACGTGGATGGCTCGGTCCTTGCCCAGCTGGGCAACCCGGACATGCGCACCCCGATCGCCAACGCCCTGGCCTGGCCCGAACGGATCGACTCCGGGGTGGCGCCGCTGGACCTGTTCGCGGTCGCCCGTCTGGATTTCCAGGCGCCCGACGAACAACGCTTCCCTTGCCTGCGCCTCGCGCGGCAGGCTGCCGAAGCCGGCAACAGTGCCCCTGCCGTGCTCAATGCCGCCAACGAAGTGGCGGTGCAAGCATTTCTCGAGCGGCGTATTCGCTTCCCGGAGATCGCGGGTATGATCGAACAGGTACTCGAGCAGGAACCTGTGGTGCCCCTGCCTTCCCTGGACGCGGTATTCGCCGCCGACCAGCGGGCCCGGGAGCTTTCCCGGGAGTGGCTGCGCCGCCACGGCCGCTGATGCAGGCTCGCTACGGTGCGTGGGGGGCAGGGTATTGCCCCGCCCCGCTGAATATCATTCGGAGATGGACATGACAGCGCTCTACATGATTATCGGCACCCTCGTGGCCCTGGGGGTGCTGGTGACCTTTCATGAATTCGGCCACTTCTGGGTCGCGCGCCGCTGTGGCGTGAAGGTGCTGCGTTTTTCGGTGGGCTTCGGCACGCCGTTGCTGCGCTGGCATGACCGCCATGGCACCGAGTTCGTCGTGGCGGCGATCCCGCTGGGCGGTTACGTGAAGATGCTCGACGAGCGCGAAGGTGATGTGCCGCCGGCGTTGCTCGGCCAGTCGTTCAACCGCAAACCGGTAGGCCAGCGTATCGCCATTGTCGCGGCCGGCCCGATTGCCAATTTCCTGCTGGCAATCTTGTTCTTCTGGCTGCTGGCGATGCTGGGTACCCAACAGGTTCGCCCGGTCATTGGTAGCGTCGATGCCGGCAGCCTGGCGGCGTCGGCCGGGCTGGCCGCAGGTCAGGAAATCGTCTCTGTGGACGGCAAGCCGACCAGCGGTTGGGCGGCGGTCAACCTGCAGCTGGTGCGGCGCCTGGGCGAGAGCGGCACCTTGCAGGTTGGCGTGCGCGACGATGGCGCCAGTGCCGAGCGCCAGTTGCAGGTCAAGCTGGACAGCTGGTTGAAGGGCGCCGATGAGCCAGACCCGATCCAGTCCCTTGGGCTGCACCCATGGCGCCCGGCAATTGCGCCGGTGCTGGCCGAGATCGACCCGAAAGGGCCGGCTGCCGCTGCGGGCCTCAAGAGCGGTGACAAGCTGCTGGCGGTCGACGGCGTTGCCGTGACCGAATGGCAGCAGGTGGTCGACAGTGTACGTGCCCGGCCGGATGCCAAGGTGGAGGTCCGCGTGGAGCGCGACGGTGCTGCCCTCGACGTGCCGGTGGTCCTGGCCCACAAGGGCGAGGGCAAGGCCGTTGCCGGGTACCTGGGTGCCGGGGTCAAAGGTGGCGAATGGCCTGCCAGCATGCTTCGCGAAGTCAGCTATGGCCCGCTGGAGGCGGTGGGCGAGGGCTTGTCACGCACCTGGAACATGAGTGTCCTTACCCTCGAATCGCTGAAGAAAATGCTGTTCGGGGAGCTCTCGGTAAAAAACTTGAGTGGACCGATAACCATTGCTAAAGTGGCGGGCGCTTCAGCCCAGTCCGGCATCGGGGATTTCCTGAATTTCCTCGCCTACCTGAGCATAAGCCTGGGGGTTCTTAACCTGCTGCCCATCCCGGTACTCGATGGGGGGCATTTGCTGTTTTATCTGGTCGAGTGGGCGCGCGGTCGTCCGCTGTCGGATCGGGTGCAAGGTTGGGGGGTCCAGATCGGTATCAGTTTGGTCATAGGGGTGATGTTGCTCGCCCTGATCAACGATCTGGGTCGACTATAAAGCTTCGCTCAATTGCGAACCCGCCGTTCTTTCACGGCGGGTTGTTTATTGCCAGTTGGAATAAAAGGACTTCATGAAACGTCTGCTGCTAACTGCGGTCATGTCCGCACTGATGATCGCTGAAGTTCACGCCGAGTCCTTCACCATCTCCGATATTCGCGTCAACGGCCTGCAGCGGGTTTCCGCCGGCAGCGTGTTCGGTGCCTTGCCGCTGAACGTCGGTGACCAGGCTGATGACCGCCGCCTGGTGGACTCGACCCGTTCCCTGTTCAAGACCGGGTTCTTCCAGGACATCCAGTTGAACCGCGATGGCAATGTGCTGATCATCAACGTGGTCGAGCGCCCGTCGGTGTCGAGCATCGAGATCGAAGGCAACAAGGCGATCAGCACCGATGACCTGATGAAAGGCCTGAAGCAATCCGGCCTGGCCGAAGGCGAGATCTTCCAGCGTGCCACCCTTGAAGGCGTGCGTAACGAACTGCAGCGCCAGTACGTGGCCCAGGGCCGCTACTCGGCCGAGGTCGACGCCGAGGTGGTGCCGCAGCCGCGCAACCGCGTGGCACTGAAGATCAAGATCAACGAAGGCACGGTCGCGGCCATCCAGCACATCAACATCGTCGGCAACAACGTGTTCGACGACGATACCCTGGGCCAGTTGTTCGAGCTGAAAACCACCAACTGGCTGTCGTTCTTCAAGAACGACGACAAGTACGCCCGCGAAAAGCTGTCCGGTGACCTTGAGCGCCTGCGTTCCTACTACCTGGACCGCGGCTACATCAACATGGACATCGCCTCGACCCAGGTGTCGATCACGCCAGACAAGAAGCACGTCTACATCACCGTCAACATCAACGAAGGCGAGAAGTACACCGTTCGCGACGTGAAGCTGTCCGGTGACCTCAAGGTGCCGGAAGACCAGGTCAAGTCGCTGCTGCTGGTGCAGCCTGGCCAGGTATTCTCGCGCAAGGTGATGACCACCACGTCCGAGCTGATCACCCGCCGCCTGGGCAACGAGGGCTACACCTTCGCCAACGTCAACGGCGTGCCACAGCCGAACGAACAGGACCACACGGTAGACATCATGTTCGTGGTCGACCCGGGCAAGCGTGCCTACGTCAACCGCATCAACTACCGCGGTAACACCAAGACCGAAGACGAAGTGCTGCGTCGCGAAATGCGCCAGATGGAAGGCGGGTGGGCGTCGACCTACCTGATCGACCAGTCCAAGACCCGCCTCGAGCGCCTGGGCTTCTTCAAGGAAGTCAACGTCGAGACCCCACCGGTGCCCGGCACCGATGACCAGGTCGACGTCAACTACAGCGTGGAGGAGCAAGCCTCCGGTTCGATCACCGCCAGCGTCGGTTTCGCCCAGAGCGCGGGCCTGATCCTGGGTGGTTCGATCAGCCAGAGCAACTTCCTCGGCACCGGTAACAAGGTGTCCATCGGCTTGACCCGGTCGGAATACCAGACCCGCTACAACTTTGGCTTCGTGGACCCCTACTTCACTGCCGACGGCGTGAGCCTGGGCTACAACGCCTTCTACCGCAGCACCAACTACGATGACCTCGATGTCGACGTGGCCAGCTATGCGGTGGACAGCCTCGGTGCAGGTGTGAGCCTGGGCTACCCGATCAGCGAAACTTCGCGCCTGACCTACGGCCTGAGCGTGCAGCAGGACAAGATCAAGACCGGCAAGTACACCGTCGACGAGATCTTCGACTTCCTCAATCAGGAAGGCGACAACTTCCTCAACTTCAAGGCGTCGATCGGCTGGTCCGAGTCGACCTTGAACAAAGGTGTGCTGGCGACCCGCGGTCACTCGCAAAGCCTGACCCTGGAATCGACCATTCCAGGCAGCGACCTGTCGTTCTACAAGCTCGACTACCGTGGCCAGCTGTTCCAGCCGATCAACAATGACTACACCCTGCGCCTGCACACCGAGCTGGGCTATGGTGATGGTTATGGCAGCACCTCCGGCCTGCCGTTCTACGAGAACTACTTCGCGGGTGGCTTCAACTCCGTCCGCGGCTTCAAAGACAGCAGCCTGGGGCCACGCAGCACCCCGAGTACCGGCAAGAATGGTACTGCGGTGGACCCGGATCAGGACCCGCTGCCATTTGGTGGCAACGTGCTGGTACAAGGTGGCGTCGAGCTCCTGTTCCCGCTGCCGTTCGTCAAGGACCAGCGTTCGCTGCGCACCTCCGTGTTCTGGGATGTGGGTAACGTGTTCGACACCAACTGCGGCAAGAAGCCTGATTGCGAGAAGGTCGGTTTCTCGGGCATGGCCAGTTCGGTCGGCCTGGGCGTGACCTGGATTACTGCACTGGGCCCGCTGAGCTTCAGCCTGGCAATGCCGGTCAAGAAGCCGGACGATGCCGATACCCAGGTGTTCCAATTCTCTCTGGGCCAGACCTTCTAAGGTCGGCCCTTGCTTAACGACAACGGTTTATCCAGGAGTGCATCGTGCGTAAATTGGCTCAACTGGCCGTAGTGGCCGCGGCGCTGGTCGCCACCCCGGCTTTCGCCGAAATGAAGGTTGCCGTGCTGAACTATCAGATGGCCCTGCTGGAATCGGACGCCGCCAAGAAGTACGCGGTGGATGCCGAGAAGAAATTCGGCCCGCAACTGACCAAGCTGAAAAGCCTGGAAAGCAGCGCCAAGGGTATCCAGGACCGCCTGATCAAGGGCGGCGACAAGATGCAGCAGCAGGAGCGTGAGCGCCTGGAGCTCGAGTTCAAGCAAAAAGCCCGCGACTTCCAGTTCCAGTCCAAGGAGCTGAACGAAGCCAAGGCCGTTGCCGACCGTGACATGCTCAAGCAGCTGAAGCCGAAGCTGGATGGCGCTGTCGAGGAAGTGATCAAGAAAGGCGGTTACGACCTGGTTCTCGAGCGTGGCGCGGTCATCGATGTCAAACCTCAGTACGACATCACCCGCCAGGTCATCGAGCGCATGAACCAAGCCCGTTGATATGAGTGTGACCATGACGCTAGGCCAGCTGGCCGAGGCCCTCGGTGCCACCCTGAAGGGGCCCGAGGCGCTGCAGATTACCGGGCTGGCCACCTTGCAAGAGGCTGGCCCCGGGCAGTTGACCTTCCTGGCCAACCCGCAGTACCGCAAGTACCTGGATAACTGCCAGGCCGGCGCGGTGCTGCTCAAGGCCGCGGACGCCGAAAGCTTTGCCGGCAATGCCCTGGTCGTGGCCGACCCGTACCTGGCTTATGCGCGCATTTCCCACCTGTTCGATCCGAAACCCAAGGCTGTGGCGGGAATCCATCCCAGCGCCGTGGTGGCCGAGGATGCCCAGGTAGATGCCAGCGCCAGCATCGGGCCGTTCGCGGTCATCGAAAGTGGCGCCCGTATCGGCGCCAACGTGAGCATTGGTGCACATTGCTTCATTGGTGCCCGTTGCGTGGTGGGTGAAGGCGGCTGGCTGGCACCGAGGGTCACGTTGTATCACGACGTCACCATCGGCAAGCGCGTGGTCATTCAGTCGGGTGCGGTGATCGGCGGCGAGGGCTTTGGCTTCGCCAACGAGAAGGGCATCTGGCGCAAGATCGCCCAGATTGGCGGCGTTACCATCGGCGATGATGTGGAAATCGGCGTCAACACGGCGGTCGACCGTGGCGCGCTGTCGGACACGCGCATCGGCGATGGGGTCAAGCTGGATAACCAGATCCAGATCGCCCACAACGTGCAGATCGGCGACCACACCGCCATGGCTGCGTGTGTCGGTATTTCCGGCAGCACGCGCATTGGCAAGCACTGCATGCTGGCGGGTGGCGTGGGGCTGGTGGGGCACATTGATGTTTGCGATAACGTATTCATTTCCGGAATGACCATGGTTACCCGCTCGATCACCGAGCCGGGCTCCTATTCTTCCGGTACGGCCATGCAGCCATTGGCTGACTGGCGCAAGAGCGCCGCGCGTATCCGCCACCTGGACGATATGGCCAAGCGCCTCCAGCAGCTGGAAAAACGCGTCGATACCGTGACCTCAGGTGGCCAGCCGGCATCAGAAGGCTGATACCATTCCCTGAGCAAGAGTGAACAGTCGCTAGCTGGCTCCTCTTTGGATTGCAAAAGGAGCGTGCGGTCAGCACCTGCGCTCCCTATTCTTATTACAGGCTTCCCCCCCGAAATGATGGACATCAACGAGATTCGCGAATACCTGCCTCACCGTTACCCGTTCCTGCTGGTGGACCGCGTGACGGAGCTGGACTACGAGGCCCAGAGCATTCGTGCCTACAAGAATGTCAGCATCAACGAGCCGTTCTTCAATGGCCACTTCCCGGCGCACCCGATCATGCCGGGCGTCCTGATCATCGAAGCCATGGCCCAGGCGGCCGGTATCCTGGGTTTCAAGATGCTCGATGCCAAGCCTGCCGATGGCACCCTGTATTACTTCGTCGGCTCCGACAAGCTGCGTTTCCGCCAGCCGGTGCTGCCGGGTGACCAGTTGGTACTGGAAGCCAAGTTCCTCAGCCGCAAGAGCATGATCTGGAAGTTCGAATGCCGCGCCCTGGTCGACGGCAAGCCGGTGTGCTCGGCAGAAATCACCTGCGCGGAACGCTCCCTATGAATTCGATTGATCCTCGGGCCATCATCGATCCCTCGGCCAAGCTCGCCGACGGTGTCGAGGTGGGCCCTTGGTCGATCGTGGGCCCCGATGTCGAGGTCGGGGAGGGCACCGTTATCGGCCCGCATGTTGTGTTGAAGGGGCCGACCCGCATCGGCAAGCACAACCGTATCTTCCAGTTTTCGTCGATTGGCGAAGACACCCCGGACCTCAAGTACAAGGGTGAGCCGACGCGCCTGGTGATTGGCGACCACAACGTGATCCGCGAAGGGGTGACCATTCACCGTGGGACCATTCAGGACCGTGCCGAAACCACCCTGGGTGACCACAACCTGATCATGGCCTATGCCCACATCGGCCACGACAGCGTCATCGGTAACCACTGCATTCTGGTCAACAACACGGCCCTTGCCGGGCATGTGCATGTGGGCGACTGGGCGATCCTGTCCGGCTACACCCTGGTGCACCAGTACTGCCATATCGGTGCCCACGCGTTTTCCGGCATGGGTACGGCGATCGGCAAGGACGTGCCGGCCTTCGTGACCGTGTTCGGTAGCCCGGCCGAAGCCCGTAGCATGAACTTCGAGGGCATGCGCCGGCGCGGTTTCAGTGCCGAAGTGATCCACGTGCTGCGCCGCTGCTACAAGATTGTCTATCGTCAGGGCCTTACCGTCGAAGACGCACTCAAGGAGCTGGCCGAGCCTGCTGCGCTGCACCCTGAGGTCGAGCTGTTCCGCCAGTCGATCGTGAACTCCGCTCGCGGCATCACCCGCTGACATGGCCCGGCTTTGCGTAGCGCTGGTGGCCGGTGAGGCCAGCGGCGATATTCTGGGTTCAGGCCTGATGCGTGCCCTCAGGGAGCGCCACCCCGACATACGCTTTATCGGGGTGGGCGGCCCTTTGATGGAAGCCGAAGGCCTGCAATCCTATTTCCCGATGGAACGCCTGGCGGTCATGGGCCTGGTGGAGGTGCTGGGGCGCCTGCGCGAGCTGCTCAAGCGGCGCAAACTGCTGATCCAGACCCTGATCGATGAAAAGCCGGATGTGTTCATCGGTATCGATGCGCCTGACTTTACCCTCAACATCGAGCTGAAACTGCGGCAGGCCGGGATCAAGACTGTGCACTATGTCAGCCCGTCGGTCTGGGCCTGGCGGCAGAAGCGGGTGCTGAAGATCCGCGAAGGCTGCGACCTGATGCTGACCCTGCTGCCGTTCGAGGCGCGGTTCTATGAAGAGCAGGGCGTGCCGGTGCGCTTTGTCGGCCACCCGCTGGCCGACACCATCCCGCTGCAGGCCGACCGCGCAGCTGCGCGTGCCACACTGGGCCTGGGCGAGGGCCCGGTGGTGGCCCTGATGCCGGGCAGCCGCGGCGGCGAGGTTGGCCGCCTGGGGGCGTTGTTCCTCGATGCTGCCGAGCGCCTGTGCCACCACGTACCGGGCGTGCGCTTCGTACTGCCGTGTGCCAATGCAGCGCGGCGCGCTCAGGTCGAGCAGATGCTCGAAGGGCGGCAGTTGCCGCTGATGCTGCTCGATGGCCAGTCGCACCAGGCCCTGGCCGCCTGCGATGCGGTGTTGATCGCTTCGGGTACCGCCACCCTCGAAGCCTTGCTGTACAAGCGGCCGATGGTGGTGGCTTACCGCCTGGCGCCGCTGACCTACTGGATTCTCAAGCGGCTGGTGAAAAGCCCCTACGTGTCGTTGCCAAACCTGTTGGCGCAGCGTGAGCTGGTACCTGAACTGCTGCAGGACGCTGCCACCAGCGAGGCGTTGGCCAATACCCTGGTACCGTTGTTGCGCGATGGGAGCCGGCAGACCGAACGTTTCGACGAAATTCACCGCACCCTGCGCCGCGACGCCTCCAATCAGGCGGCCGAGGCGGTGCTGGCCCTGCTCAAGGACCGCTGACATGCAATTTGGACTGGACTTCAACCTGGTCGAAGACCTGGTCGCCGGCGTTGACGAAGTGGGCCGTGGCCCGCTGTGCGGTGCGGTGGTAACGGCAGCGGTGATCCTCGACCCAACCCGGCCGATTCTCGGCCTGAACGATTCGAAAAAACTCACGCAAGCCAAGCGCGAGGCTCTTTTCGACGAGATTTGCGAAAAGGCCCTGAGCTTTTGCATCGCCCGTGCCGAGGTCGAGGAAATCGACCGGCTCAATATCCTGCAGGCCACCATGCTGGCCATGCAGCGCGCGGTCGAAGGCCTGCACGTTACACCGAAGCTTGCGCTGATCGACGGCAACCGCTGCCCGAAACTGGCCGTGCCGGCAGCGCCGGTGGTCAAGGGCGATAGCCAGGTCCCGGCGATTGCGGCAGCCTCGATTCTGGCCAAGGTCAGCCGTGACCGTGAAATGAGCGCGTTCGAGCTGATCTACCCCGGTTACGGTATCGGCGGGCACAAGGGCTACCCCACGCCGGTACATCTGGAGGCCTTGGCCCGGCTTGGGCCTACGCCCATTCATCGGCGTTCGTTCGCACCGGTGCGGGCCGCCTGGGACGCGCGTGAGGGCGTCATCGGTTCGCTGGTCTGACCAATGGGCCGTTATCCGGGGCCCTTGCAGGCGCTTTAGCCGCGAACACCGGCACAGCCGGTGCCGTGCACCGCGTCGCCTGGTTCGCGGGTAAACCCGCTCCTACACGCAGCCCCAAAACCCCCGCGCAATTAAGCTACAATCCCGCCCTTGTCGTTCAGCACTGCTACAGGATCTCCCATGTCGGTTCCCTTCGTTCACCTGCGCGTCCACTCTGAATTCTCGCTGGTTGACGGCCTGGTGCGGATCAAGCCGCTGGCCAAGGCGCTGGCCGGGATGAACATGCCAGCAGTGGCCATCACCGACCAGAGCAACATGTGCGCGCTGGTGAAGTTCTACAAGACGGCCATGGGCGCCGGCATCAAACCGATCTGTGGTGCAGACCTGTGGCTGGCCGGCGCCGACCCGGAAGCGCCGCTGTCGCGCATCTGCCTGCTGGCCATGAACCCCAAGGGCTATCGCAACCTCACCGAGCTGATCTCGCGCGGCTGGACCGACGGCCAGCGCAACGGCCTGGTGATCCTGCAGCGTGAATGGATCGCGCCGGCCAGCGAAGGCCTGATCGCCTTGTCGGCCGGCAAGGAAGGTGACATCGGCATGGCCCTGCTGGCCGGCCGTGACGACGAAGCCCAGGCCCTGCTGCAAGACTGGATGGGCATGTTCCCCGAGCGCTTCTACGTAGAAGTGCAGCGCACCAACCGCGCCCGCGACGAGGAATATGTGCATGCTGCCGTGGCCCTGGCCGACAGGCTCGGCGCGCCGCTGGTGGCCACCAACGACGTGCGTTTCATCAAGCAGTCCGATTTCGACGCCCATGAAACCCGGGTTTGCATCGGTGAAGGCTGGACCCTCGACGACCCCCGCCGGCCGCGTTGCTACAGCGACCAGCAGTACCTCAAGTCGTCCGAGGAAATGGCCGAGCTGTTCAGCGACCTGCCCGATGCCATCGCCAACACCGTCGAAATCGCCAAGCGTTGCAACATCCAGGTGCAGTTGGGCAAGTACTTCCTGCCCGACTTCCCCACGCCCAACGGCATGGGCATCGACGACTACCTGCGGCACGTGTCCCACGAGGGCCTGGAAGAGCGCCTGGCGGTCCTGTGGCCGAAGGAGACCACGCCCAATTACGAAGAGAAGCGCCAGGTTTACCTTGACCGGCTGAAGTTCGAACTGGACATCATCATCCAGATGGGCTTCCCCGGTTACTTCCTGATCGTGATGGACTTCATCAAGTGGGCCAAGAACAACGACGTGCCGGTAGGCCCTGGCCGTGGTTCGGGCGCAGGTTCGCTGGTGGCCTATGTGCTGAAGATCACCGACCTCGACCCGCTGGCCTATGACCTGCTGTTCGAGCGCTTCCTCAACCCTGAACGTATTTCCATGCCCGACTTCGACGTCGACTTCTGCATGGATGGCCGTGACCGGGTGATCGACTATGTGGCCGAGGCTTATGGCCGCAACGCGGTCAGCCAGATCATCACCTTCGGCACCATGGCTGCCAAGGCGGTGGTGCGTGACGTGGCACGGGTTCAGGGCAAGTCCTACGGCCTGGCCGACCGCCTGTCGAAGATGATTCCGTTCGAAGTGGGCATGACCCTGGAGAAGGCCTACGAGCAGGAAGAGATCCTGCGTGACTTCCTCAAGGGTGACGAGGACGCCCGCGAAATCTGGGACATGGCGCTGAAGCTCGAAGGTGTGACCCGGGGTACCGGCAAGCACGCTGGTGGCGTGGTGATCGCCCCGACCAAGCTCACCGACTTCTCACCGATCGCCTGTGACGAAGAAGGCGGCGGCCTGGTAACCCAGTTCGACAAGGATGACGTCGAGGCGGCGGGGCTGGTGAAGTTCGACTTCCTCGGCCTGCGTACCCTGACCATCATCAAGTGGGCCATGGAGATCATCAACCGCGAGCAGGCCAAGAAAAACCTGCCCGACGTGAATATCGACTTCATCCCGCTGGACGACCGCAAAACCTACGAGCTGTTGCAGAAGGCCGAAACCACGGCGGTATTCCAGCTTGAATCGCGTGGCATGAAGGAGCTGATCAAGAAGCTCAAGCCCGACTGCCTGGAAGACCTCATCGCACTGGTGGCACTGTTCCGCCCCGGCCCGCTGCAGTCGGGCATGGTGGACGACTTCATCAACCGCAAGCACGGCCGTGCCGAGCTGGCCTACCCGCACTCCGACTACCAGTACGAAGGCCTCAAGCCAGTGCTGGCCCCCACCTACGGCATCATCCTGTACCAGGAGCAGGTGATGCAGATTGCCCAGGTGATGGCCGGCTACACCCTCGGTGGCGCCGACATGCTGCGCCGGGCCATGGGCAAGAAAAAGCCCGAGGAAATGGCCAAGCAGCGCGGTGGTTTCATCGAAGGCTGCGTGGCCAACAACATCGATGCGGACCTGGCAGGCAACATCTTCGACCTGGTAGAGAAGTTCGCCGGTTACGGCTTCAACAAATCCCACTCCGCGGCCTACGGCCTGGTGTCGTACCAGACCGCCTGGCTGAAAACCCACTACCCGGCACCGTTCATGGCGGCGGTGCTGTCGGCGGACATGCACAACACCGACAAGGTCGTGGTGCTGGTGGAGGAGGTGCGCAGCATGAAGCTGCGCCTGGATGCGCCGGACGTGAACTTCTCCGATTTCAAGTTCACCGTGAACGACGACGGCCGTATCGTCTACGGCCTGGGCGCCATCAAGGGCGTCGGCGAAGGCCCGGTAGAGGCCATCGTCGAAGCCCGTGCCCAGGGCGGGCCGTTCAAGGACCTGTTCGACTTCTGTGAGCGCATCGACCTCAAACGGGTCAACAAGCGCACCCTCGATGCGCTGGTGCGCAGTGGCGCGCTGGACCGGTTGGGCCCGCATTTCCATGACGAAATCAAGGCCTACCATGCCCACATCGACATTAACCGGGCGACCTTGCTTTCGGCACTGGGTGAGGCCATCAAGGCCGCCGAGCAGGCCGCGCATACCGCGGACAGTGGCCATGTCGACTTGTTCGGGGGCATGTTCGACGCGGCGGATGTCGATGTTTACGCCAACCACCGCAAGGTGCGCGAGCTGACCCTGAAGGAACGCCTGAAAGGCGAAAAGGACACCTTGGGGCTGTACCTGACCGGCCACCCGATCGACGAGTACGAAACCGAGATTCGCCGCTTCGCCCGCCAGCGCATCATCGACCTCAAACCGTCGCGTGAAACCCAGACCATCGCCGGCATGATCATTGCGCTGCGGGTGATGAAGAACAAGAAGGGTGACAAGATGGGCTTCGTCACCCTGGATGACCGCTCCGGGCGGATCGAGGCCTCGCTGTTCGCCGACGCCTATATCGCGGCGCAGTCGTTGCTGCAGGCCGACGCCATGGTGGTGGTCGAAGGGGAGGTCAGCAATGACGACTTCTCCGGTGGCTTGCGCCTGCGGGTCAAGCAGGTCATGACCATGGAAGACGCGCGCACCAAGCTGGCCGAAAGCCTGCGCCTGAAGGTGGCGCACGAAGCCTTGAAGGGCGACCGGCTGAAATGGCTGGGCGAACTGATCACCCGCCACCGCGGTGCCTGCCCGATCACGCTGGAGTACACCGGCAGTGACGCCAAGGCCATGTTGCAGTTTGGCGAGCAGTGGGCGATCGACCCTGCCGATGGGCTGATTCAGGCACTGCGTGACCAGTTCGGACGTGAGAACGTCTTCCTGCAATATCGTTGAACCGACAAAAATTTAATCTCGACCTGAATGCGCCTGATCCCTTAAGGTATGGCGCCAAACGGATCAACCGGCCGGCCGCCTGGCCGTAGACCCAAGACGGATGACTATGAACCCGAATTTTCTCGATTTCGAACAGCCGATTGCCGACCTGCAAGCCAAGATCGAAGGCCTGCGCCTGGTGGGTAACGACAATTCGCTGAACATCAGCGATGAAATTGCCCGTCTGCAAGACAAGAGCAACACCCTGACCGAAAGCATCTTCGGCAACCTGACCAGCTGGCAGATTGCACGCCTGGCGCGTCACCCACGTCGTCCCTACACCCTGGACTACCTGGAACACATCTTCACCGAGTTCGAAGAGCTGCACGGCGATCGCCACTTCTCCGATGACGCTGCCATCGTCGGCGGCACTGCGCGCCTGGATGGCAAGCCGGTCATGGTCATCGGCCACCAGAAAGGCCGCGAAGTACGCGAAAAGGTGCGCCGCAACTTCGGTATGCCGCGCCCTGAAGGTTACCGCAAGGCCTGCCGCCTGATGGAAATGGCCGAGCGCTTCAAGATGCCGATCCTGACCTTCATCGACACCCCGGGTGCCTACCCGGGCATCGACGCCGAAGAGCGCAACCAGAGCGAAGCCATCGCCTGGAACCTGCGGGTGATGGCGCGCCTGAAAACCCCGATCATCGCCACCGTGATCGGTGAAGGTGGGTCGGGCGGTGCACTGGCCATTGGTGTCTGCGACCAGCTGAACATGCTGCAGTACTCCACCTATTCGGTGATCTCGCCAGAAGGTTGCGCCTCGATCCTGTGGAAGACCGCCGACAAGGCTGCCGATGCTGCCGAAGCCATGGGCATTACCGCCGAGCGTCTGAAGAGCCTGAACATCGTCGACAAGGTCATCCAGGAGCCGCTGGGCGGCGCTCACCGTGACCCGGCTGCGATGTCGGAAAGCATCCGCGCTGACCTGGTGCAGCAGCTGGACATGCTCGGCAAGTTCGACAATGACGCGCTGCTGGCCCGTCGTTACGAGCGCCTGATGAGCTACGGGCTCTGATTCCGTGATGTGATCCGGGGGCCGCTTTGCGCCCCATTCGCCGGCAGGCCCGCGCTCTCATGGTGTGGGACCTGGCTTGCCGGCGAATGGGGTGCAAAGCACCCCCGACGATCTCAAGCCATGTGAGGCCTTCATGATCAACCTCACCCCCTGGCGCAACGCCCCCACCTGGTACATCGCCTTCTCCGGCGGCCTCGACTCTACCGTCCTCCTGCACCTGCTGGCCGACTACGCCCGCAGCCACGCAGCGCCGCCCTTGCGTGCGGTTCATGTCCACCATGGCCTGCAAGCCGCCGCCGACGCCTGGCCCGCCCATTGCAAGGCCGTCTGCGCCAACCTCGGCATCGCACTTGAGGTAATCCACGTTCAGGTCAGCCCCGGCGCCAGCCTGGAACAGGCGGCCCGCGACGCCCGCTATGCGGCTTTCCAGCAAACCCTCGGTCCGGGCGACATTCTGTTCACCGGCCAGCACTGTGACGACCAGGCTGAAACCCTGCTGTTGCGCTTGCTGCGCGGTGCCGGTTTGCGTGGCCTGGCGGCCATGCCGTGGCAGCGGCCGCTAGGGCAGGGCAGCCTGGTCAGGCCGTTGCTGGGCTGTGCCCGGCAGCAGTTGCAGGCCTATGCGCAGGCCCGCGGGCTCGCCTGGATCGACGACCCTTCCAACGCTGACACCCGTTTTGCCCGCAACTTTCTGCGCCGGGAGGTGATGCCGCAGTTGCAGCAGCGCTGGCCACAGGTTGGCCAGAATTTCGCCCGTGCCGCCGAGCATCTGGGCGAGGCGCTTGGCCTGCTCGACGAACTGGCCCAGGGCGATCTGGTGACCGCGCAGCAGGGGGCGCCTGCCGCCTGGCCGGGGCTGGCCTCCCTCGACCTGGCTAGCCTGGTGGCGCTGTCGCCGGCGCGCCAGCGCAACGCCTTGCAGTACTGGCTGAGCCAACGCACGCGGCTGCCCGATACCCGCCATTGGGCGGGTTGGGCAGACCTGCGCGATGCCGCCGCCGATGCCCAGCCGGTGTGGCGGCTGACCGACGGGCAGTTGCAGCGTAGCCAAGGGCGCATCTGGTGGCTGAGTGGCGACTGGCTGCAGCCAGCCGCCGGTCAGCTGGCCTGGCCGGATCCAGGTGTGCCGTTGCCACTGCCGGGCAACGGTAACGTGCGGCTTGTTGGCGCAGGGGGGGGGGGCGGGCTGCGGGTTGGCTACCGCGAGGGCGGCGAAATACTGGAGGTGCCCGGGCGCGGCCGGCGCGACCTCAAACGCCTGCTCAACGAGCAGCAGGTGCCGCATTTCCTGCGTGCGCGCCTGCCCTTGCTGTACCAGGGCGAGCGCCTGCTGGCAGTGGCCAATTTGCCCGGGCTGGGGCAGGCGGGTTGGCAGTTGCACTGGCAGTTACCGACGAACGCGCAAGGTTTGAGCTGAAGGGTACATTCGGGTAGACTACCCTCCCTTCTTGATACAGCTTCTGTGGGTTCCGCGAAAACACAGGAGTTGCCGATTACCAAGCAGTTTTTTGCTGGGCTGATTCTGAAATGACGAGCGAGCTCCATGCCGGGGATACCCCTGGTCTGTACAGACGCGGCAGTTGTTCGAGATGCACTGTGATTGACGCAGGTGATCGGGGGCTTCGGCCTTCCTTCGCTTTCTCCGGCGGCGCTGGCCGCCTTAACGCAGACTTCTAGGGTTTTTCATGACGCGCTACATATTCGTCACGGGCGGTGTTGTTTCTTCATTGGGGAAAGGCATTGCCTCGGCTTCCCTGGCGGCCATCCTGGAAGCGCGGGGCCTGAAGGTCACCATGCTCAAGCTGGATCCGTACATCAACGTCGACCCGGGCACGATGAGCCCGTTCCAGCATGGTGAAGTGTTCGTCACCCACGATGGCGCCGAGACCGACCTCGACCTGGGCCACTACGAGCGGTTCATCCGCACCACCATGACCCAGAACAACAACTTCACCACCGGCCGTATCTACGAGCACGTGCTGCGCAAGGAGCGCCGTGGTGATTACCTGGGCGCGACCATCCAGGTCATTCCGCACATCACCGACGAAATCAAGCGCCGCATCATCAAGGGTGCTGGCGACGCCGACGTGGCCCTGGTGGAAATCGGCGGTACCGTGGGCGACATCGAGTCGCAGCCATTCCTCGAGGCCATTCGCCAGTTGCGCGTCGAAGTGGGTTCCAAGCGCGCGATGCTGATGCACCTGACCCTGGTCCCGTACATTGCCACTGCTGGCGAAACCAAGACCAAGCCGACCCAGCACTCGGTCAAGGAACTGCGCTCCATCGGCCTGCAGCCAGACGTGCTGATCTGCCGTTCCGACCACCCGGTCGATGCTTCCTCGCGCCGCAAGATCGCGCTGTTCACCAACGTTGAAGAGCGTGCGGTGATTTCGCTGGAAGACGTCGACACCATCTACAAGATCCCGGGTGTGCTGCACGCACAGGGCCTGGACGACTTCGTCGTCGAGCGCTTCGGCCTGCAATGCAACGGTGCCGACCTGTCCGAGTGGGACAAGGTGGTCGATGCCAAGCTCAACCCTGAGCACGAAGTGACCATCGCCATGGTCGGCAAGTACATGGAACTGCTGGATGCGTACAAGTCGCTGATCGAAGCGATGAGCCACGCCGGTATCACCAACCGTACCAAGGTCAACCTGCGCTACATCGACTCGGAAGACATCGAGAACCAGGGCACCAGCCTGCTCGAGGGTGCCGATGCCATCCTGGTCCCCGGCGGTTTCGGCCTGCGCGGCGTGGAAGGCAAGATCACTGCGGTTCAATATGCCCGTGAGAACAAGGTGCCGTACCTGGGCATCTGCCTGGGCATGCAGGTCGCGGTGATCGAATTCGCCCGTAACGTCATGGGCTGGAAAGACGCCAACTCCACCGAGTTCGACCGCAACAGCGGCCACCCGGTCGTCGGCCTGATCACCGAGTGGGCCGACGCCACCGGTGCGGTCGAAACCCGTGACGAGGCCTCCGACCTGGGCGGCACCATGCGTCTGGGTGCACAGGACTGCCAACTGGCGGCCGGCTCCAAGGTGCACGATTGCTATGGCAAGGACGTGATCACCGAGCGCCACCGCCACCGTTACGAGGTCAACAACAACCTGCTGCCACAGCTGGTTGACGCCGGCCTGGTGGTTTCCGGCCGTTCCGAAGACGGCGCGCTGGTCGAAGTGGTCGAGTCCAAGGACCACCCATGGTTCGTTGCCTGCCAGTTCCACCCGGAGTTCACCTCCACCCCGCGTGACGGTCATCCGCTGTTCAGCGGCTTCGTCAAGGCGGCCCTGGCGCAGAAGAACAAGGCCTGATTTTTTCGGGTCTTTGGTGAGTTTTCCGACGGTTAAGTCCGCGCGAGGCTCATTTCTCGGGTAAAGTACGCCCCGATCTACCCCTGACCACTCGGTCAGGGGTTGCTTTTGCCAGGCCTGCCTGCTGCGTCCCTGCCTGGTGAAAGGCAAGAATTCCCTAAAGCTGCGTTGTTTTCGTCAATTCTGGAGTGCTTACAACAATGGCAAAAATCGTCGACATCAAAGGTCGTGAAGTTCTCGACTCGCGTGGCAACCCCACCGTGGAAGCCGATGTACTGCTCGACAACGGCATCATCGGCAGCGCTTGCGCGCCGTCCGGTGCTTCCACCGGCTCGCGCGAAGCGCTGGAGCTGCGTGATGGCGACAAGAGCCGTTACCTGGGCAAGGGCGTGCTGAAGGCTGTCGCCAACATCAACGGCCCTATCCGCGACCTGCTGCTGGGCAAGGACCCGGCTGACCAGAAGGCCCTGGACCGCGCCATGATCGAGCTGGACGGTACCGAGAACAAGGCCAAGCTGGGCGCCAACGCCATCCTGGCTGTTTCCCTGGCTGCCGCCAAGGCCGCTGCCCAGGACCAGGACCTGCCGCTGTACGCGCACATCGCCAACCTGAACGGCACCCCAGGCCAGTACTCCATGCCGGTTCCGATGATGAACATCATCAACGGCGGCGAGCACGCCGACAACAACGTCGACATCCAGGAGTTCATGGTTCAGCCGGTTGGCGCCAAGACCTTCTCCGACGGCCTGCGCATGGGCACCGAAATCTTCCACCACCTCAAGGCTGTGCTCAAGGCCCGTGGCCTGAACACTGCCGTGGGTGACGAAGGTGGCTTCGCCCCTAACCTGGCCTCCAACGAAGATGCCTTGGGTGCAATCGCCGAAGCCGTCGAAAAAGCCGGCTATAAACTGGGCACCGACGTGACCCTGGCACTGGACTGCGCCGCTTCCGAATTCTACGAAGACGGGAAGTACAGCCTGTCCGGCGAAGGCAAGTCCTTCGATGCCGAAGGTTTCGCAGACTACCTCAAAGGCCTGACCGAGCGCTTCCCGATCATCTCCATCGAAGATGGCCTGGACGAGTCGGACTGGGCTGGCTGGAAAATCCTCACTGACAAGATCGGTGAAAAGGTTCAGCTGGTTGGCGACGACCTGTTCGTGACCAACACCAAGATCCTCAAGGAAGGCATCGAGAAGGGCATCGGTAACTCGATCCTGATCAAGTTCAACCAGATCGGCTCGCTGACCGAAACCCTCGAAGCCATCCAGATGGCCAAGGCTGCCGGCTACACCGCGGTGATTTCGCACCGTTCCGGTGAAACCGAAGACTCGACCATTGCCGACCTGGCCGTAGGTACCGCTGCGGGCCAGATCAAGACCGGTTCGCTGTGCCGTTCCGACCGCGTATCCAAGTACAACCAACTGCTGCGTATCGAAGAGCAACTGGGCGCCAAAGCGGTTTACCGTGGTCGTGCCGAGTTTCGCGGCTAAGCAAGAGATGGTAAAAAGGCAGCAGCCGGAGTTGTAGGAACGTTCTTACTGAACTTTCCTTCTTCCCAACGGGTTTCTGTCAACGAAGCCTGGCCTCGGCCAGGCTTCGTGCTATTCGAGCTCCCGTAAAATGCGCGGCAGCCTTTTTGACCTGGATAACGTGATGCGCAGTCCCTATTGGGTGTTCCTTATTCTGCTCCTGCTGCTGGGTGGCCTGCAGTATCGTCTGTGGGTCGGCAATGGCAGCCTGGCGCAAGTGACCGAGCTGAAGCAGCAGATCGCTGAGCAGCACGCCGAAAACGAGCGCCTGCTGGAGCGTAATCGCGTGCTCGATGCTGAAGTGCTGGAGCTGAAAAAAGGCATGGAGACCGTTGAAGAGCGGGCTCGCCATGAATTGGGGATGGTCAAGGAGGGTGAAACCCTCTTCCAGTTGCCACAGAAATGATCGATACCTTACCGGCCTTCTGGGCCGTGATTCCAGCGGCGGGCGTAGGCGCCCGCATGGCTGCCGACCGCCCCAAGCAGTATCTGGAGCTGGCAGGGCAGACCCTTCTCGAGCACAGCCTCGACTGTTTTCTTGGCCACCCGACGCTTAACGGCGTGGTGGTCAGCATTGCCGAACACGACCCTTACTGGCCTGCCCTGGGCTGTGCCAGCGACCCGCGTATCCAGCGCGCGGCGGGCGGGCGCGAGCGCGCCGATTCGGTACTCAATGCCTTGCTGCTGCTGCATGCCCAAGGGGCGGCGGACAGCGACTGGGTGCTGGTGCACGATGCTGCGCGGCCCAACCTGGCGCGTAGCGACCTGGACAAGCTGCTGGCTGAGTTGGCGGATGACCCGGTGGGTGGCCTGCTGGCGGTGCCGGCGCGCGACACGCTCAAACGTGCCGATGGCAAAGGCCGGGTCAGCGCCACCGTTGACCGCAGCACCATCTGGCAGGCCTACACGCCGCAGATGTTCCGCCTGGGGGCGTTGCACCGGGCGCTGGCCGAGTGTTTGGTCTCGGATGTCGTCGTAACCGATGAAGCTTCTGCCATCGAATGGTCCGGGCAGGCGCCGCGGCTGGTCGAAGGGCGCAGCGACAACATCAAGGTGACCCGGCCGGAAGACCTGGAGTGGTTGCGCCAGCGCTGGGCAGGTCGACGCTGAGATCGCCGGGTCCGCTGCGCGGCCCATTCGCAGGCAAGCCAACTCCCACAGGGATCGCATCAGGGCTGATAGGTGTTTGTCACAAGATATGCAGTGCCTGTGAGATCGAGCGCCGCCCGCGCGGCGCAATCGCGAGCTGCGCTCGCTCCTACGTTTGTTTCGGGCCAGTAACGCCTGTGACAGGCGCGCGCGGCCGCCTTGTTTGTACGGCG
>NZ_CAMZMX010000055.1:0-31571 GCF_947311875.1 Pseudomonas sp. PARCl1 | reverse complement strand
CGAACAAGGCGGCCGCGCGCATCTGGCACAGGGGTTACTGGCCCGAAACAAACGTAGGAGCGAGCGCAGCTCGCGATTGCGCCGCGCGGGCGGCGCTCGATCTCACAGGCGCTGCATATCTGCTGGCAAACACTCAGTTCCCTGCCGCCAGTACCTGCGGGTTGGCCACGTTCTGCGGTGCCCCCCCGAAAAACGCCAGCACATTGTCAAAGGCATCACCGAAATACAGCTCGTAGCCGGTCTTTTCCACATACCCCAGGTGGGGCGTGGCCAGCACACGCGGGTGGCGCAGCAGGGGGTGGCCGGGGTCGAGCACCGGCTCCTGCTCGTACACATCCACCGCCGCATAACCTGGCCGGCCTGTATCCAGTGCTTGCAGCAACGCCCCTGGCGCAATCAGTTCCGCGCGGCTCACGTTCACCAGCAGGGCGTCCTCCTTCATGCGTGTCAGGTCGTCCAACGTCACCCGGTGCCGGGTTTGCTCGGACAGGCGCAGGTTCAGGCTGACAACATCCGCTTCGGCAAAAAACGCCTCGCGTGACGCCGCGGCCCGGTGGCCATCCGCCGCGGCGGCGGCCCGGCTGCTGTCGCTGCCCCACACCAGCACCGGCATGTCGAACGCCTGCGCATAGCGGGCCAGGCGTTGGCCGATCTTGCCGTAGCCCCAGATACCCAGCACCTGGCCAGCCAGTGCCTGCCCCAGGTTGACTTGCCAGTGGCCTTGGCGGAAGGCATCGATGGCAGGCACCAGTTGGCGGCGGGCATTGAGTATCAGCGCCCAGGCCAGCTCCGCTGGGGCGACTGGCGAGCCCCGGCCCTCGGTCACCACGATGCCCCGGGCGGTACAGGCGGCCAGGTCGAGGTGGCTGGAGACCTTGCCGGTCTGGCTGATCAGCTTGAGGCTTGGCAGGCGATCGAGCAGGGCGGCGTCGATGCGGGTGCGTTCGCGGGTCAGTACCAGCGCGTCAGCGTCGGCAAAGCGTGCCGCCAATTGCTCGAGCGTCGCTGGCTGGGGGGCATGCAGTACGTGGACATCGTGCCCGTGCAGGCGACTGAAGCAGTCGAGGGTACGGATCACGTCCTGATAGTCGTCGGGGATGACAATGCGCATGGTGGTCGAGCCCTGGCAGTACTATGGGGGACCCACGATACCCCAACCTGACCTGCGTTCAAGTGCCTACAAAGGGGGGTGATAGCTGCTCCACCAGAAAATCCACGAACACCCGCACCCGCGCCGGCATCGACGGCCCGCCCACGAACACGGCATGGATCGGCTCGCGGTCGTCAGGATTGTAGGCTTCCAGCAGCGGAAGCAGGCGCCCGCTGGCCAGGTCATCGGCCACCGTGAAGGTGCCGATGCGGGCCACGCCTGCACCCAGCCTGGCCAGCTGTGCCAGTGCTTCGCCGCTGCTGCATTCGATGTTGCCCCGCACCTTCAACGCAAAGACCTCGCCGTCGCGGCGGAACGGCCAGTCTGCTACGGCCCGGCGAAAGTTGAAGTGCAGGCAGTTGTGGCCGGCCAGGTCTTCAGGCACCAGCGGCGTACCGCAGCGCGCCAGGTACTCGGGCGAGGCCACGACCACCTGGCCGGTTTCGCCAATTGGGCGGGCGCTGAGCGAGCTGTCGGGCAGGTGGCCAAAGCGCAGCGCAACGTCGGCCTGGCCGGCGTGAATGTCGGCCACCTCGTCGCTGATGGTCAGGTCGACCAGTACCTGCGGGTAACGCGCGCTGAACGCCGCCAGCAGCGGCACCACGGTCAAGCGGGCATGCCCTTGCGCGGCGCTGATGCGCAAGCGCCCGCGCGGCACGCCCTGGTCGGCGATCGCATCCTCGACTTCCTGCAGGTCGGCCAGCACCCGCCGCGCGCCGCGCAGGTATGCCTCGCCCTCGGGGGTCAAGGTCAGGGCCCGGGTGGTGCGCAGCAGCAGGCGGGTGCCCAGGCGCTGCTCGGTGCGGGCGAGAATGCGGCTGACCGCCGAAGGGGTCAGGTTCAAGGCGCGGGCGGCGGCAGACAGGCTGCCCGCGTCCACCACCTTGGCGAAAACCGCCATTTCACCGGATCTACCGCTGAAGTCCATTTGTGCCTCGCAAGCAAAGGTGATTGGCAAAAAGGCTGTCTAGTGCGCCAGGGAAGCAGATCGTAGCATTTGCCGCATAGCTAAGGAGTTTTTGCCATGCGTATCAATCCACCTCTGGTCGCACTTGCCATCGGTGCCTTCGGCATCGGTGTCACCGAGTTTGCCCCCATGGGCATGTTGCCCAGTATCGCCACTGACCTTGGCGTTTCCATACCTGCTGCCGGGCTGTTGGTCAGTGCCTATGCCCTCGGTGTGCTGATCGGCGCACCGCTGATGACCCTGGCCACGGTAAGGATCCCGCGGCGTTACCTGTTGATCGGCCTGATGGCGATCTTCACCCTGGGCAACCTGATGTCGGCACTGGCCAGTGACTACGCCAGTCTGCTGGTTGCCCGCGTGGTCACGTCACTTAACCACGGCGCGTTCTTTGGCATCGGCTCGATCGTCGCCGCCAGCGTGGTACCGCCCGAGAAGCGCGCCGGGGCGGTGGCAGCGATGTTCATGGGCCTTACACTGGCCACCATCGGCGGGGTGCCGCTGGCCACCTGGTTTGGTGAAATGCTGGGCTGGCGCACGGCGTTCTGGGGCATCGCCGGGCTTGGCCTGATCGCGATGACCACGCTGTGGTATGCACTGCCGAACGTACCTTCGCCCAAAGGCGACGGGGCCATGGCCGAAATCCGCGTGCTCGTGCGGGGGCCGGTGCTGGCGGCGTTGTTGCTGACCGTGGTGGGCTCCAGCGCCATGTTCACGGTGTTCACCTACATTGCGCCGATCCTGCAGAACGAAGCTGGCGCGTCCACCACCTTCGTCACCGCCATGCTGGTGCTGTTCGGTGTCGGCCTGACCTTGGGCAACGTGTGGGGCGGCAAGGCAGCGGACCGCTCGGTCGAGCGCACCTTGATCCTGTCGTTGGCGGTGCTGATTGCCGTGCTGCTGGTGTTCCCGCTGGTGCTGGACTGGCCACTGCCCACGGCACTGGCGATCCTGGTCTGGGGTGCGGCCAGCTTCGCCTTGGTGCCACCGCTGCAGATGCGCGTGATGGAAGCGGCCAAGGATGCCCCCAACCTGGCCTCGGCGGTGAACATCGGTGCATTCAACCTGGGGAATGCGATCGGCGCGGCGCTGGGCGGCGCGGTGATCAACGTGGGGTTGGGCTACGCGGCGATTGCCCTGGCAGGGGCGGCGATGGCGGCGCTGGGCCTGGTGTTGGTACTGCTGTTTGCCTGGCGTGGCCGGGCGGCGGCCATGGCACAGTGCAATGTGCCAGGCTGACCGCGCCGGGGGCTTTACGGGGTGCCGTTACGGCCATGCAGGTGGTAAGCCGGGCGCTCGCTCAGGCGCTCGTAGTAATCGCGCACAGCCGGTAGGTGCGGGTGCTCGAACGGCGTTTCGAACCAGCGGTTGACCGACAGGCCGATAGGAATATCGGCCAGGGTGAACTGGGCACCGGCCACGTAGGCGCCGGTAGCGGCCAGTTGCCGGTCGAGGATGTGCATGTAACGCGCCCAGTCCGCACAACCCGCCGCCAGCGCCACAGGGTCCTGGTGGGCGGGCGAATGCCTGACCAGCGACATGAAGGCGTAGCTCCAGGCGCGGTTCAAGTCTGACGCCTGCCAATCGATCCACTGGTCGATCCTGGCCCGTGCCTGTGCTTCGCCGGGGTAGAACGCGGTGGCGCCATAGCGGTTGGCCAGGTAGCGGATGATGCTGTTGGACTCCCACAGGGTGAAGTCGCCATCCTGGATCACCGGAACCATGGCGTTGGGGTTCAGCGCCAGGAATTGCGCGGTGTCGGTGGCCTTGAAGCCCGTACCCCAGTCTTCGCGCTCGAAGGCGACCTCGAATTCGGCACAGGCCCACAGGACTTTTCGCACGTTGATGGAAGAGGCTCTGCCCAATATCCGTAGCATGATGTTCGTCCTGAGTGGGGGTGATTGATCGTCCGCCACTGCCCGGTCTCGGTCAAGGGGCGGGGTGCAAGGGGGGGCTGCACGGTAACTTTGTAGGGCATTTCCGAAAATGAGCCGTTCCAGGCTCAAGTCATTGTGGTGGCCCAGGCCGCCGCCTAGTCTCGGCACGCTCAACCCCCCGAGGAATGAACATGGAAAACGACACCCCCGAAGACAACAACACGCTCAATGTGGTGGCGGCGGCCAGCCGCTTCGGCCACCCCGATGCCGAACTGGTGCACATGCGACCGCAGTTGCCGATACGAACCGCGCTGACGGAAGCCTCGGCCATCATGGGCTGCATTACTGAAATCACGCGCAAGGCCATCGACCGGCCAAGTGACCGCAAGGTGATGATCAAGGCCACGTTCTACCTGGCGGGCATGGCCAAGGCACTGGTCGATGGCCAGCTGCTGCAGATGCGCCAGGCGCGCGAGAAGGAGGGCATCGAGTAGACAGGGTTGCCTGGGGGCCATGAACTTGGCACCCTTGGGCGGTTTGAATCGTCTGCATCATTTCAAAAGGAGGTTCGCATTGAGTTGGGACAAGGTGGGGAAGCTCCTGGTCGCGGTGCTGGTTGGCCTGATGGTCCTGTCGGCCGCCTACGCGTTGTTCAGGGGCAACCCGCGGCTGGAAGCGTCACTGACGTATGCCTACCTCACCTATCCTGGCCAGTTCAGCGAGCGCATCAGCAAAGCCAGCGACCAGCTCAAGTATGAGCAGTTGCAGGGGCGCATCAACAGCATCAGCCAGGGGCAGTTGAGCCACGATCAGGTCGAGCGCCTGGTCGAACTGGCTCAGTTGCCGTACGCCCAGCTGTTCGCCAAACCGTTCGAGGCGGGGTTGGTGGACCACCGTACCGGCTTGCTCATCGAGCTGCACAACAGTGGCGATGCGCCGGTGCGCCAGGTCAAAGTGCGCCTGCCAGGCAAAGGCCTGGTGCAGGTGCGCGATGCTGCTGGCAACGACACACTGCTGGAGCAGGCTACCGCGCAAGTCGACATCCCTGTCATCGAGCCGGGTAGCCGGTGCAAGGTGTGGGTGTATTTCGACGCCGATTATTCCCAGATTCGCCAGGGCGGCGTCAGCATTACCCATGCCGACGGCGCAGCCAATGTGCAGGTGTATCACGAAGTGATCGGCTTCCCGGCAACCGTGGCCCGCTACAGCCGCGAGCTCATGGGGCTGCTGGTGGTACTGGCGCTGGGCGTGCTGGGCCTGGGTTACGCGCTGCTGGCGCGCCGTGCAGCGCGCCCCGCAGCGCAGCGCTAGGGGCTTGCCTTACTCTCCAGTGTCGCGGCTGGCAGTCTGCTGCTCCCCCATTACCTTGCCCCCAGGCAGTTGATCGAACGGGTGCAAGCCATCTTTGCGGTAGGGGTCGCCGATCCAGCGCGGTGCCGCCACGAATTGCGCGCTCACCAGGCTCTTGGCCGGCTCGAAGCCGTCGTAGCTCAAACCGGCAAGGTCCGACAGCGTATGGATCAGGTGCGAGCTGCTGTACGGGCGCTTGGCCATCGCCTGCAGGTCCCGCGGGTGCTGGGCCTGCCAGCTGGGTGAGGTCCACACCAGGAACGGGATGGTGTACATCGGCCGGGTCGGCGCGCTTTCGTTGCGCCCCAGCCGGTCGTGGTTACCAGAACTGTATACGTCCTCACCATGGTCGGACAGGTAGACCAGGAAGCCATTCGGGCTGCCGGCAGCGTAGCGCTTGATCAGGCTCGACACCACGAAGTCGTTGTAGCGCACTGCGTTGTCGTAGAAATTGTAGGTTTGCACCTGGTCATCGGTCAGCGCACTCGGTGCGCCCTGCTTGTCGGTGAAGTGGGCATAGGCGTCCGGGTAGCGGTAGCGGTAGTCCATGTGGGTGCCCAGCAGGTGCACGATGATGAACTTGTTGGGGGCCGGGTCTTGCAGGGCCTTCTCGAACGGTGCGAGCACCACGTCATCGTACTGGCTGGCATTCTGGTTGCGCTGGTTGTTCAGGTACACCGGCACGTCCGTCTGCTGCGAGAAGGTGGTGAGCATGGTGTTGCGCTTGGTCATGGTTTGCTGGTTGGTGATCCAGAAGGTCTTGTAGCCTGCCTGTTTCATCAGGTTGATCAGCGATGGGTCGGTGAGGAACCGGTCCGGGGCCTGCTCATCGCCGAAGGTCAGAATCTGCTGCATCACTTCGATGGTGTAGGGGCGGGGTGACACCACATCGCGGAATACGGTCAGCCCTTTGTCGTTGGCAGCCAGCGCGTCGAGGTTGGGGGTGGTGTCACGGTTGTAGCCATACAGGTGCATATGCTCGCGGGTGGTCGATTCACCCAGCACCAGAACCAGCGTGCGCGGTGCCGAACCGCTGTTGTCACGCAGGTTCTGTAGGGGCGGCAGGGCAGCATTCTGCGCCAGCAGCGCCTGCATGTTGTCCAGTTGCTGGCGGTACTGGCGGTAGCCGACCAGCAATTGCCAAGGCACTGCAGGTTCCATGCGCTGCTGTACCTTTTCCAGCGCATCGGCAAAATTGCGCTCCTGGGTGACCATTTGCTTGTAGAACGGCAGCACCAGGTTGGCTGCCAGCAACAGCACCACCACTGGCAGGCGGCTGCGCAGCGGCAGGTAGACCGGGCGCAAGCGGCGCCACAGCAATACTGCCCCCACGGTGTACAGCAGCAACGCCAGGCCCAGCCAGGCACTGAAGTACTGGCTGAAGTACTCACCGGCCTCGGCGGTGTTGGACTCGAACATCACGAAGATGACGCTCTGCGAGAACTCCTGGCGATAAATGCCGAAATAGCTCAGGCCAACCAGCGAAGCAGCCCACAGCAGCAGGCCGATGAGCGCCGCAGTGGCGCGGGTAAGGCGGGGCAGCAGCAGCACTGGGGCCAGCCACAGGCTACTGAGGAAAAACGCATCACGGAAACCCGAGAAACCGGTAGTGCCACTGAACAGCAGCAATGCCTGGGTGACGCCAGAGAAATACCAGAAGAACAGCAAGAGCCAGCCCAGGCCGGCCCAGTCCACGCGGGAAGGGGAAGTGGTGTGTGACACGTGTGCCTCGTCGTACCTTGGTAGCCCGCAACTGTGTGCGTGGCCGGAAAGGACGTGACGCTAATCTGTGGACTGTGAAAATAACGTC
Organism: Pseudomonas sp. PARCl1; assembly: GCF_947311875.1. Lineage (NCBI taxonomy): Bacteria > Pseudomonadati > Pseudomonadota > Gammaproteobacteria > Pseudomonadales > Pseudomonadaceae > Pseudomonas > Pseudomonas sp. PARCl1. The sequence goes on along the minus strand of NZ_CAMZMX010000055.1, from coordinate 24,420 downwards.
AAGGCGAGCAGCCATCGGGCCTTGGTCGTAGCCCGCTGCGCAGCAGCCGTGCGCAGCGGGTTGCTTGCACGGGTATGATGGCGGCAGCTAAACCGTACTCAAAGGCCGTGTGGACCATGAACCGTCGTAAGAAGATCAAGCAGCTGTTGCAGGCGCACCAGAAGAAAGCCAGCGCCAAACTCGCGCCGCGCAAGCCCAGGTACATCTGCAAGGCTGACCGTTTGAAGCTGGAAACAGAAGGGGTGGAGGCGGCCCCACCCCAGGCTGACTGAAGCGCCAGCAGCCGGTGTGTCGGCTTCAGCGGCGGTAGTGCCGGTGTTCGTCATAGTGGCGTTGGTGCATCGCCCGCTCATGGCGGCGCTCCCAATCCCGGCGGCGTTCCCAGTCACGTCGCCGCTCCCAGTCGCGCCGGGCCTGCTCGCGGCGCCACTGCTCGCGGCGCCAGTCCCCCCTGTGGTCGTGCCAGCGGTGGTCATCATGGGCCAGCAGGGGCGCCGGCTGAACAGCGGCGGCATTGGCCACGCTCGACCAAGGGTTGCTGGCCGCAGGCAACGCTGGCTGAACGGCCGGGGCCGCCACCTCGGCCGGTTTCAGTGGCAGGGCCGAAGCCGTGCCCGCTGCTGCAAGCGAGAACAGACCGAACAGCATCCACCTGGCGACTTGTATTTTCATGAGCGAAGCCCACCTCTGATCACAATTGAGCTATCAGGCCAGCGGTGAGGCAAGCTGCTTCGCCTGCCGTGACCGTTCTGTGCCACCCTCATAGACCAGCAACCAGGAAAAAGTTCGCTGTAGCAATAACTTGTACAATTATGCGGCAAGCAACCCGCCCGGCCCAAACCGGATCAGCGTTCGGCAAACACTGCGCGCAGGTGGCTGCGGTAATGCTCGAACGCAGCGATTGCGCCGTTTATCGCCTCGGCCTCTTGCTGTTCATCCAGCGCCAGGGCGTCCACACGGGCCACAAACTCACGCCAATGCAGCGCACGGCCATCAGGGTGCGGGGCCAGGTGGCTGGCGCCCTGGTCTTCACCCAGGCCCAGGCGTTGAGTGTACTTGAACAGAAACGCAGCCCCCAGGTTCGACCCCTCGCTGCAATACAGCCAGCCCAACGCCTGCGCCGGGCTGGCGCACACCGAAGGTGGTGGCGGTGGCGCGGGCAGGCCCAGGTCCAGCAGGTCGGCCTGCACCGCGGCAAACCGTGACAAGGCCGACAGCCCCGGTAGTTGCCGGTTGAGCTGCGGGTCCTGATACAACGCCAGCAAGCTGCCATGAAAACCATGCTGCACCTGCAGGAACCGGCCGTAGCGCTCGCGGCTCTCAAACGGCCGTGCCGCCATGACCAGCTGATCGACGCTGTCATGGTCGCGGCTGCTGGCCGCTTTCAAGCGTTGGCAGCGGCCTGGCTGCGAAACAGAGGGGGGTGCTGCGGTCATCGGCATATCCGTGGCATGAACGTAATGCGCCCATCATGCTTGCCACCTCGGCCAGCAGCAAGCGTTGCGCGGTGTCAGTCGCTTGCCCGGCTGGAGCCCTTGCGCGAGCCGGCTGAGCCGTCGCGGGCGAACAGCCCATGGACCACTGCGCGCAACCAGCGGTTACCCCCGTCCTGGTGGTAGCGGGCGTGCCAGTGCTGCTTGACCGTGAAACCCTCGACCGCGAACGGGCAGTCGTGCACCTGCAAATCATGCATGTCGGCCAACGTCTGGCCGATATGGCGGGGCAGGGTGGCGATCAGGTCGGTGCTCCCGAGGATCATGCCCAGGCCCAGGAACGCCGGTAGCTCCAGCACGATGCGGCGCTCGATGCCGGCCCGCGCCAGTGCCGTTTCCAGCAGCTTCTGGCCGGTGCCGGCGCTGATCTGCACATGGCCTTCGGCGTGGTAGCAGGCCATGCTCAGGCCGCCGGCCAGGCGCGGGTGCCCGCGCGCGCTCAGGCACACCCAGTCCTGGTCGAACAGCACTTGCTGGTACATGCCACCGCCCAGCCACGGTACGAAGCCGATCGCCAGGTCAGCTTCACCCGATTCCAGCGCGCTTTCGCTGTTGCCATCGATGCGTACCGCCTCCAGGCGAATGCCGGGCGCGTGGCTGCGCACGTGGTTGAGGATGCTGGGCAGCAAGGTGATGTGGCTGGCGTCGCTCACACACAGGCGAAAGCGCCGTTGTGCGGTAGCGGGTTGGAACTGCGGTTCCCAGGCCGCCAGCCGGCGCAGTGACTCGAGGACTTCGCGGCACGGCCCGATCAACTGGTCGGCGCGTGGGGTGGGCGCCATGCCCCCAGGGGTGCGCACGAACAGCGGGTCGTTCAGTTGTTCGCGCAGGCGGCCCAGCCAGATGCTGATGGTCGGCTGGCTCTGCCCCAGCTGTTCAGCGGCGCGGGTAACGCTACGGCAGTGGTAGAGCACATCGAACAGTTGCAGCAGCTTGGGTTCGGGCAGTACCGGGGGAGTGGTCATTATTGCAAATCTCAATGGGGCTATTTGCTGCATTGTATAGCGCTAATAAGCGTGGCTGCATAAGGTGATCGCAAACCACGGAGGTCTGCGATTTGAAAATCTGCATTTTGGGTGCCGGCGCCCTGGGCTGCGCCATCGGCGCGGCCTTGAACGAAGCCGGGCATGAAACCTGGCTGCTCAACCGAGGCCGTGCCCATGTCGAGGCCATCAACCAGCACGGCCTGCAGGTGCAGGATGAGCGCGGCCAGCGCCAAGTCCGCGTGCATGCGGCGACGTGTGCCGATGAGGTGGGGGTGGCCGACCTGGTGGTGGTCTTGGTGAAGTCGTTCCACACCGCCGAGGCGATCGCCGGGGCCACGGCGCTTCTGGGCCCGCAAACGCTGCTGCTGTCACTGCAGAACGGCCTGGGGCACGAAGATATCCTGGCGCAGGCGGCCGGGCGCGAGCGGGTACTGGCTGGCAAGACCTATGTCGGCGGCGTGCTGCTGGCGCCGGGGGCGATCCGCGCCGGGGTGGCCGGCAAGCAGACCTACATCGGTGAACTGGACGGGCAGCGCAGCGCCCGCGTGCAGGCTATCGCCGAGGTATTCAACGGTGCCGGCCTGGCCACCACGGTCAGCGACAACATCCTCGGCACCATGTGGGACAAGCTGCTGGTCAACGTCGCCACCGGTGCGCTCAGCGCCATCACCAGGCTCAGCTATGGCCAGCTGTACAGCGAGCCGCTGCTGGCGAGCACCGCCAAGGCGGCCGTTGCCGAAGCGATCGCGGTGGCCGAGCGCGCCGGTATCCGCCTGAGCCTGACCAACCCCGAGGCAGCCTGGCAGTTGGCCGCCGAAGGCCTGCCGGCGAGCTTTCGCACCTCAATGCTGCAGAGCCTGGAAAAAGGCTCGATCACTGAAATTGACTTCATCAACGGTTCCGTCGTGCGCTGGGGCCAGCGCCACGGCGTCGCCACACCCGTCAACGCCACCCTGGTGGCGTGTATCAAAGGCATCGAACGCGCGATGGCCGACCAGCAGAACAAGGACAACCCATGAGCCAGCCGAAAGCCTACCTCGAACACGTCGCCTTCTGGGTGCGTGACATCAACTGGCATATCCGCTTTTTCAGCGAGGTGTGCGGCATGACTCTGCGCGAGTCGCAGGGTGACCCCGAGCAGCCGACCCAGTACTGGACCCTCGGCGGCCTGCAGTTCATCCACCAGCCCGACTTTGCAGGGCCTGAAGGGCGCATGGCGCACCTGGGGATCATGTGCGAAGACCTGGAAGCGGTGCTGGCGGCAGCACAGCGTTTCGGCGTCAGTGCAATGCCGCAGGGCCGCAACTGGCTGCGCTTGCCCGACGGCCTGGCCGTGGAGTTCATCCAGGCATTGCCCAAGGCGACGGTCGCCCAGGCACTGGCTATCAACCCACGTGCGCAGGTGCAGCCATGAGCGTGACTGAAAAGTACTGGGACGACGCCCGCGAGGGCGATGAATGCATCAGCCCGAGCTACACCGTCACCCGCGAACGCATCCTGGCCTATGCCGACCTGACCGGTGACCATACCCCGGTGCATGTCGATGAGGCGTATGCCAATGCCAGCCACTTTGGCTGCCTGGTTGCCCACGGCCTGTTCGGCCTGTCGATCGCCGATGGCTTGAAGACCCAATGCGATTACCGCTTCGTGCCGGGCATGTCACTGGGCTGGACCTGGGATTTCGTGTTGCCGATCAAGGTCGACGATGTGCTGCATGTGCGCATGCGCGTTGGCGCGATGCGCCTGAGTAAAAGCCGCCCGGGTTGGGGCATCGTGGTCCTGCCGTCGGAGCTGATCAACCAGCACGGCCAGGTCGTGCAACGCGGTGAGCACCGGCTGATGGTGCCGTGCAAGGGGGCAGCATGAGCCAGGCATTGCCATTGGCGGGTATCCGCGTCATCGACTACAGCCATTTTCTTGCCGGGCCTTATGTAGGGCGTTGCCTGGCGGCGCTGGGCGCCGAGGTGATCAAGGTTGAACGGCCAGGCAGCGGCGACGCCGGTCGCCAGCACGCGTTCACCCTGGATGACCAGCAAAGCGGTTACTTCCTGCAACTGAACATGGGCAAGCAGGGCGTCAGCGTCAACATGAAGGACCCACGCGGCAAGGCCTTCATGCAGCGCCTGACCGATTCGGCCGACGTGTTCATCGAAAACTACCGGCCGGGCGCGCTGGACAAGCTGGGGTTGGGCTATGCCGAGCTGGCGACGCGCAACCCGCGGTTGGTGTACTGCTCCATTTCCGCCTATGGCCACACGGGGCCGGATGCACACCGCGCCGGCTTCGGGCTGATTGCCGAGGCCAAGAGCGGGATCATGCAGATGGTTGGCGTACCGGGCGAAGCACCGCCGTTGCTGCGCATTTCGCTGGGCGACATGTACACCGGCATCCACGCCGTGGCAGCCATCAATGCCGCCTTGCTGGGGCGCGTCAGCAGTGGCCGTGGCCAGCACATCGACATGGCCTTGTACGACACGTTGGTGTCGATGCATGAGTACGCGGTGCAGTGCTTCACGCTGTCCAACGGCACCGTACTGCCCGAGCAGACCGGCCATGACATGCCCACCTCGACGTTGTATGGGGTGTTCCGTGCCGCCGACGGCGACCTGGTGATCGCTGCCCAGGTCGATGACGCCTGGCGGCGCTTTGCCGCCATGCTTGAAGCCAATGGTGGCCCGGCAGGTTTTGCCAGCGACAGCCGCTACCACAGTGTGAATGGCCGCAATGCCCACCGCGAGGCAATTCTGGCGGTGGTGCGCGATTGGGTGGGCGCGCGGCCAGTGGCGGCTATCCTGGCCTTGCTCGATGCCATCGACGTGCCCAGCGCCAAGGTACAGCGCATCGACGAGGTGCTGGCCGACCCGCAGATTCAGGCGCGCAACATGGTCGTCGAACAGCATCACCCGCGCTATGGCACACTGCGCCTGCCCAACCTGCCGTTCCGTTTTTCCGACTGCGACACCACCATCCACCAGGTGGCCCCGGACCTGGGCCAGCACAACGCCGAAGTCGCCGCCGGGCTTGGCTTCAGCGCCGAAGAAATCACCGCCATGCAGGCAGACGGGGTGCTGTTCACCCATGGAGAGGCACGATGAGCGACCGCTATGCAGTGATCGGCCGACCGATCAACCACACCAAGTCTCCGCTGATCCACGGGCTGTTCGCTCAAGCCTGTGGCCAGCAGCTGGAATATGGCGCAATCGAGGGGTCGCTGGAGGGCTTCGAGGCCCAGGTGCTGGCGTTCCGCGGTGAGGGTGGGCTGGGCATGAACATCACGGCACCGTTCAAGCTGCGCGCCTTCGAACTGGCCGAGCGCTGCAGCGAACGAGCGCAACTGGCCCGGGCAGCCAACGCCCTGAAGTTCGAGAACGGCGGCATCTTGGCAGAGAACTTCGATGGTATTGGCCTGCTGCGCGATATCGAGGTCAACCTCGGGGAGCCGCTGCATGCGCGTCGTGTGCTGGTACTGGGGGCGGGTGGCGCGGTGCGTGGGGCGCTGCTGCCGTTCCTGCACGCCGGCCCTGCCGAGCTGGTGATCGCCAACCGCGACATGGCCAAGGCGGTGGCGCTGCGCAATGAGCTGAATCACCCGCGGCTGCGAATCAGCCGGTACGAAGAACTGCCGGGGCAGGCTTTCGATATCGTGGTCAACGCCACCTCTGCCAGCCTGGTCGGTGAGTTGCCACCGCTGCCGGCCGGGGCCCTGGCCCAGGCCCGGCTGGCCTACGAACTGGCTTATGGCAAAGGCCTCACGCCATTCCTGCGCCTGGCCCGTGAACAAGGTGTGGCGCGCCTGGCCGATGGTGTGGGCATGCTGGTCGAGCAGGCGGCAGAGGCGTTTGCCTGGTGGCGCGGGGTGCGCCCCGAAACCGGTGCCGTGATCGATCGCCTGACCATCCCGCTGGAGTAGGCCTATGGTTGCCAACGTGCCCGTGCAGCTCCGCGCCCACGAACGGCGGCTCGGTTGCCCATGACCGGGTAGCCAACGCAACGCCCTGGCACCCTGGCCCACCCAGCAGCCGCCCAGCGCTCGCGCCAGACCACCTGCATTGCCTTGCTGGTGGCAATCACGTTCTTCATGGAAAACCTGGACGCCACCGTCATTGCCACCGCGCTGCCGCACATGGCCAGCGACTTCAGCCAGAGCGCGGTCAGCCTGAACATCGGTATCAGTGCCTACCTGATGGCCGTGGCGGTGTTCATCCCGCTCAGTGGCTGGCTCGCCGAGCGCTTTGGCCCGCGCCAGGTGTTCGCCGGGGCTATCGCCTTGTTCACTGCCGCTTCGTTGCTGTGTGGGCTGGCCGCCAGCCTGGAAGCCTTTGTGGCTGCACGGGTGTTGCAGGGCATCGGCGGCGCCCTGATGGTTCCGGTGGGGCGGTTGGTGGTGTTGCGCGCCACCGAGAAAAAAGACCTGGTGAAGCAGCTCGCGGTCATCACCTGGCCGGGCCTGGTGGCACCGGTACTGGGCCCGCCGCTCGGTGGCCTGATCGTCACGCACGGGTCGTGGCCGTGGATCTTCTACCTGAACATTCCCCTCGGTTTGCTGGCCCTTGCCGCCGCCTGGCTGTTGATACCCGACACCCGCTGCGAGGCGCCGCGCCGCTTCGACACGCTGGGCTTCGTCTGGTTGGGCTCGGCCTGTGCGGCTTGGCTGGTGGGCCTGGAGCTGCTCGGGTCACTGGCCGGCGACAGCCTGGGGGCAGGGCTGGTACTGGTAGTGCTTGGGGCTGTGCTGACCGGATTGGCCATCCGTCACGGTCGGCGCCACCCGGCCCCCCTGTTGCCCCTGCACACCCTGGCCATCCGTACCTTCAGGGTCTGCATCGTGGGCGGCACCCTGTTCCGCCTGTCGATCAGCGCGTTACCGTTTCTGATCCCTTTGCTGTTGCAGGTCGGCTTCGATCTGCCACCGTTGGACGCCGGCCTCTTGGTGCTGGCGATCTTTGCCGGCAACCTGGCGATGAAGCCGTTCACCAGCGGGTTGTTGCGGCGCTTTGGTTTTCGCCGCGTGTTGCTGGGCAACGGCCTGGTCGGCGTGGCCTGCATCCTGGCCTGCCTGGGGTTGCAGCAGGGCATGGCGTGGTACTGGATGGCGCTGGTGCTGTTCATGGGCGGGCTGTCACGGTCGATGCAGTTCACCACCTACAACGCGGTGGGGTTTGCCGATGCGCCGCAGCAGCAGATGGCCGAGGCATCGACGCTGTTCAGCATGTGCTTCCAGCTGGCCATGGCCTTGGGGGTGGCGGTGGTGGCGCTGCTGTTGCGCGTGGCCATGCAACTGCGTGGCGGCGAGAGCGGGTTGACCGTTGCCGACTTCCACTGGGCGTTGCTTGGCCTTGCACTGATTGCCGGTGTGGCCCTGCTGGACGCCCTGCGTTTGCCGGCCAATGCCGGCGATCAGGTGTTGCGCAACTGAGGCAACGGGCTGCGTTGCAGCCCATCGCCGGCGAGCCCACAGCACGCGGGTGCAGCGCAAACGGCTGGCTTGCCGTCGCGTTCAGGCGCCGCTGACCAATTGCAGGGCCAGCTGGTTGTGGCGTTCCAGCACCCGTGGCAGGTCGATCGTGGCTAACTGGCCGTCCTTGACCACCACCCGGCCATTGATGACGCTGGTGTGAACCTGGGTCGGGGTGCAGAACACCAGCGCGGCCAACGGGTCGTGGTGGCCGCCGGCGTAAGCCACATGGCCCAGGTCGAACGCGACGAAGTCGGCGACCATGCCGGGTGCCAGGGCGCCGATGTCGTTGCGGTTGAGCACTTTGGCGCCGCCCAGGGTAGCTATTTCCAGCGCTTCACGGGCGGTCATGGCGTCTGGGCCGAAGCCAACCCGCTGCAGCAGCAGGGCCTGGCGCACTTCGCCGATCATGCTGGCGCCGTCATTGGAGGCCGAACCGTCTACGCCCAGGCCAACCGCAACGCCGTGGTCACGCATCTTGCGCACCGGGGCAATGCCGGAGGCCAGGCGCATGTTCGAGCAAGGGCAGTGGGCAACCCCGGTACCGGTACGGGCGAACAGCTCGATGCCATGCTGGTCGAGCTGTACGCAGTGGGCGTGCCAGACGTCGTGGCCGACCCAGCCGAGGTCTTCGGCATACTCGGCGGGCGTCATGCCGAATTTTTCACGGCTGTAGGCGATGTCGTTGACGTTCTCGGCGAGGTGGGTGTGCAGCGAAACGCCATACTGGCGCGCCAACACCGCAGCTTCGCGCATCAGGTCGCGGCTGACCGAGAACGGCGAGCAGGGCGCCACGACGATGCGGCGCATCGACCCGTGACTGGCATCGTGGTAGTCCTCGATCAGGCGCTGCGACTCCTTGAGAATGTCGGCTTCCTTCTCGACCACCGCATCTGGCGGCAGGCCGCCCTGGCTTTGCCCTACGCTCATGCTGCCGCGCGCGGCATGGAAGCGCATGCCGATCTCGCTGGCAGCATGAATGCTGTCGTCTAGCTTGCAGCCGTTGGGGTAGATGTACAGGTGGTCGCTGGAGGTGGTACAGCCGGACAGCATCAGCTCGGCCATGGCGGTCTGGGTCGACACCGCGATCATTTCCGGAGTCAGCCGAGCCCAGATCGGGTACAGGTTGGTCAGCCAGTTGAACAGTTCACCGTCCTGAGCCGCCGGCACCACGCGGGTCAGGCTCTGGTACATATGGTGGTGGGTGTTGACCAGGCCCGGGATGACCACCTTGCCGGCCATGTCCAGCACCACGTCGGCGTGCTGCGGCAGGCTATCGCTGGGGCCTACTTGCTTGATCAGGTTGTCTTCGATGTACAGGCCGCCGTTTTTGATTTCGCGGCGTTCGCTGTCCATGGTGACCAGCAGTTGGGCGTTTTTGACGAGGAGGGTTTTCTTGGTAGCGGTAAATGACATGGCTTAAGCCCGTCGCTATACGCCTGGGCGATTACCGAGGTCGTAGGCGAACGCGTATGTAATCAGGAATCCTGAAAGTTGTATACATCAGCGCTCGATTGATGAAATCGAGTCATCCGATTAGTGAAATAACACCAGAAATACGAATTAAGTTTACCAATAGACTGGTGACCTTATTTCTGGAGCCTGTCTTGATGTCCGCTTTCGAACCAAGCCCTGGGGTCGCCACCCCCAGCCGGCACGCTGCAATCAGCATTGCCATTCTGGCGTTTTCAGCCTTTTTGATCGTGACCACCGAATTTCTGATCGTTGGCTTGCTGCCCGCGCTTAGCCAGGACCTGGGTATTTCCATATCGCTGGCGGGGCAGTTGGTCACCCTGTTCGCATTCACCGTGATGCTGGCCGGCCCGCTATTGACGGCGGCGTTGGCGCACCTGGACCGCAAGCGCCTGTTCATCGGCATTTTGCTGGTCTTCGCCGCAGCCAATGCGCTGGCTGCTGCCTCCGGCAGTTTCTGGGTGCTGGCCGTCGCCAGGGTGATACCGGCACTGGCGCTGCCGGTGTTCTGGGGCACCGCCAGTGAAACCGCCGGCCACCTGGCTGGGCGCGACAGGGCCGGGCAGGCCATTGCCAAGGTCTACCTGGGTATCTCGGCGGCGATGTTGCTGGGTATCCCGTTGGGGACCGTGGCAGCAACGGCGGTGGGGTGGCGCGGTGCATTCTGGATCCTGGCTGCGTTGTCGCTGCTGATGGCGCTGGCGATGTGGGTATGGATGCCGCACGTGGCGCGCACGGCGAAAGTTGACTTCATGCAGCAGGCGCGCATTTTCAAAGAGCGTTTTTTCCTGGCCAATGTGCTGCTGTCGGTGGTGGTGTTCACGGCCATGTTCACGGGCTACACCTACCTGGCCGACCTGCTGCAGCGGGTAGCGGGCGTGGCCCCGGCGCATACCGGCTGGTGGCTGATGGGCTTTGGCGCGGTCGGCTTGCTTGGCAACTGGATCGGCGGGCGGGCCGTGGACCGCTCACCGCTCAGGGCCAGCGCGCTGTTCCTGGTGCTGTTGGCCATTGGCATGGCGGCGCTGGTGCCGCTGGCCCAGGGGGCCGTGCTGTTCTGCCTGGCGCTGGCGCTGTGGGGCATTGCCAACACGGCACTGTACCCGGTGAGCCAGGTGCGGGTGATGAGTTCGGTCACCCATGCCCAAGCCCTGGCGGGTACCACCAATGTGTCGGCGGCCAACGCCGGTATCGGCCTGGGGGCCGTGCTGGGTGGCATGACCATTTCCCACCTGGGGGTCGGCTACGTGGGCTACGTGGCGGCTGGCATCGCCTTGCTGGCGCTGGCGTTGGTGCCCGTGGTGGGCCGGCTGGCGCCTCAGCCCGGTGCGCAGGCCCGGCTGCCGTGAGGCGCCAGGCGCGGTAGCAGGTAGTCGAGCAAGGCGCGAACCTTGGGTAGCCCTTCGCGGCTTTTCAGCCACACCAGGTTCATTGGCAAGCCGTCGGTGGCCAGTGCCGGCAATACTTCGACCAGGCGCCCCTGGTCGAGGTACTGCTGGGTCAGCCAGGTGGGTAGCTGGCCGATGCCATGGCCGGCCAGCACCGCTGCCACTTCGCCTTCGCCATCGCCCACGGCAATGCGCGGCTGCACGGTACGCCGCTCCATTTCGCCGGGGTGGCGGCCTTTGAAGTACCACGGGCTGACCAGGCCGTCGGTGTGGCCATAACCCACGCAGTGGTGGTGCTCCAGGTCGCGCTCGTGTTGCGGTACGCCATGCTTTTCCAGGTAGCCAGGGGCGGCACAGAACATCAGGCGCTGGGCACCGAAGTATTGGTGGCCCAGCGCCGCCGGCCAGGCATCCGGGCCACCGATGCGCACCACGATATCGATGCCCTCGTGCACCGGGTCGACGAAACGGTCGGAGAACGACACATGCGGCTGCAGCAACGGGTGCAGGCGGATGAAGTCGAGGATCAGCGGCAGCACATGCAGGCGACCGTAAGAGGCGGGCAGTTCGATCCGCACTTTGCCATGGGGTTGGTCATCGCTGGCCGCCAGGGTGTGCTCGACTTCTTCCAGGTCGGCCAGGACCGAGGTGCAAGTGCGATAGAACACCACGCCCGCTTCACTCAGCGACAGGCTGCGCGTGGTGCGGTTGAACAGCCGTGCGCCCAGGCGGGCCTCCAGCCGGGCCACGCTCTTGCTGATGGCCGAGCTGGTCAGGTTGAGCCGCTCGGCAGCTGCCGTGAAACTGCCCAAGTCAGCGACGGCGACGAAAACGTCAATGCCTTTGAGGCGTTCGGAAGAGTACATGGGTGGCTTCTATGATGAACTGGGTTCCCGGTTCGGGTGTGCCTATTGAAGCCTCGCACGTGGATTTCATCAATGAGTTTCGCCTGGCCTGGCCGGCAACGTGACCCGAAACGCCCGGGTAAGCCCCAGCAGTACCAGCAGGCCCATGCCCATCCAGCACAGGCCAATGCTGAACGACAGGCTGGTCAGGCTACTCCACAGCCACAGCGTGCTGAGAAAACCCAGCCCCGGTATGGCGCCGTACAGCACCACATTACCGGCACCGCGCAGCTTGCGGTCGATGAGGTAGTGCTTGACCACCGCCAGGTTCACCGCCGAAAAGGCGAACAGTGCGCCGAAACTGATCATGTTGGCCACGGTGTCGAGGGTAATGACCAGGGCAATCAGCGACAGCAGGCTGACCACCAGGATGGCGGTGGCCGGTACGCGCTTTTTCGTTGCAAGCTGGCCAAACGCCCGCGGCAGCACGCCGTCTCGGCCCATCGCGAACAGCACCCGTGACACGCTGGCTTGCGACACCATGGCCGAGGCGAAGCAGCCGGCCACGTAAGTGGCGGTGAATGCGCTGACCAGCAGTTCGCCGCCTACCCGGCGCATGACGTCCACCGAGGCCGAGTCCGGGTCGGCAAAGCTGCCCCAGTCGGGGAAGACCAGTTGTGCGCAGTACGACACCACCAGGAACAGCAAGCCGCCGATCAGGGACACGGCAAGGATCGCCAGCGGAATACGGTAGGTCGGGTTGCTGGTTTCCTCGGCCATGGTCGAGACCGCATCGAAGCCCAGGAATGACAGGCACAGTACGGCCGCGCCGGTCATCACCAACGGCACGCTGAAACCGTCGTGGTGGAACGGCGCCAGCAGCGAAACGGGTTCGGCCTGGCCGCTCAGCCTGAGCACGGCCAGGCCGACGAAAACCACGATGAACACCAGTTGCGTCACCACCAGGATCCAGTTGACGCGGGTGATCGACTCGATGCCGATCAGGTTGAGGAAGGTGACCAGGGCGATGGACCCTGCCACCCACACCCAGGCATGAATGGCCGGGAAGTATTCCGACATGTAGATGCCGATCAGCAGGTAGCTGAGCAGTGGCAGGAAAATGTAGTCGAGCAGCAGGGTCCAGCCGGTGATGAAACCGATGTGGCTGCCAAAGGCCTTGCGGGTATAGGTGTAGACCGAGCCGGAGTAGGGGTGGGCCTGGACCATGCGGCCGTAGCTGTAGGCGGTCAGCAGCATGGCGGCGAGGGTCAGCAGGTAGGCAGTGGGCAGGTGCCCCTTGGTCATCTGGGTGACCAGCCCATAGGTGGTGAAGACCGCCAGCGGCACCATGTATGCCAGGCCGAACAGCACCAGGGCGGTCATGCTCATGGACTGGCGCAAACGCCCGCTGCTGGCGGCAGGTTGCGCGGTGGCGGGCGGGGTGGTGGGGTGAGCTGTACTTGTTGTTGTATGCATTGCTAACTCCTGGAAAGGGATGCAGGCCACTGCGGCAGGCGAGCAGGCTCGTTACCGGGGTGTCGTGCAAGGAGGTCGAGCGCAAGGCTCGCAGCGCTGGGGCGGGTTGATGCTCCCACACCCCGCCAGCACCCGGAATCACCCTTTGGGGTGAGCCCAGGCAGCGGCCATCCGGCTCACCCCAAAGGGTGATTCCGCAGGTTCCCCTGCCATGGGAGTATCTGCCCAACCACGCACCGCACTGGCGGCGGTGCCTTACTCCATATGGCAGGCCGACTGTGACTATCCAATTGCTTTCAGAACAGTGGTTCGAGCACCAGGCCAAGGTCACCGAGGCAATCGGCCGGCCTGGCTTCGCCGCCAACCTGTTTGCAGCACTGGGCGTGATCCGGCCGATCCAGGCCACCACGGTGTACCTGTACCCGCACCACGGCATGCCCTGCGCGCTGTTCGAGCAGGACGACAAGGCGCCCTGGCAGCCCGAGGGTAACGTCAGCCGCTACCTGTCGGGTTTCTACCTGCTCGACCCGTTCTACGGTGCTTGCGTGGAGCAGCTGGGGTCTGGCTGCTACGGCCTGTTCGAGGTGGCACCCGACCATTTTGAGGTCAGCGAGTACTACCAGTCGTTCTACCGCCACTCGCACCTGGCAGACGAACTCAACTACATCCTGCAGCTGGCCCCCGGCCAGAGCCTGGCCGTGTCGCTGGCTTTCACCGACAAGCTCGACCCGCAAACCCGTGCACTTTTCGGGCACATCACGCCCTGGGTGCTGGCGCTACTCGGCAAGCATTTTGCCGGCGTCGACAGCCGTGCCGGGCGCTTCGAGAACATCCTTGAGCAGCGTATTCACGCTGCGCTGAACAACTTCGGCAGCTCGTTGCTGACCGAGCGCGAATGCCGCATTGCCCAGCTGATCTTGCGCGGCCATTCGACCAAGTCGCTGGCCGAGCGCCTGGGTGTGTCGGAAGACACCATCAAGTCGCACCGCAAGAACGTCTACGCCAAGCTCGATATCGGCACCCAGTCCGAGCTGTTTTCCCTGTTCATCGACGCGCTGGCCAATGCCCAGGGCGTGCTGGGCAAGGACCCGCTGGAAAGCTATATGGGCAAGCGGCGCTGAGCGCCGCTGCCGTGCACCCCACCGCAAAGGAAAACCAACAATGAATGCGCCTTTCGCCCCGCAACGCCAGACCCGTGACTACCAGGCAGCCGACGCCGCGCACCACATCCATGCCTTCCTCGACCAGAAGGCGCTGAACGCCGAAGGGCCGCGGGTGATCGTAGGTGGCGAGCGCCTGCACCTGTGGGACAGCGAGGGCAAGCGATACCTGGATGGCATGTCCGGGCTGTGGTGCACCCAGCTCGGTTACGGCCGCCGCGACCTGACCGCCGCTGCCGCCAGGCAGATGGACCAGCTGGCGTACTACAACATGTTCTTCCACACCACCCACCCGGCGGTGATCGAGCTTTCGGAGCTGCTGTTCAGCCTGCTGCCCGGGCACTACAGCCACGCGATCTACACCAACTCCGGATCCGAGGCCAACGAGGTGCTGATCCGCACCGTGCGCCGCTACTGGCAGGTGGTCGGCCAGCCAAGCAAGACGATCATGATCGGCCGCTGGAATGGCTACCACGGCTCGACTCTGGCGGCCACGGCGCTGGGTGGCATGAAGTTCATGCACGAAATGGGCGGGCTGATCCCGGATGTGGCGCACATCGACGAGCCCTATTGGTACGCCGAAGGCGGTGAGCTGAGCCCGGCCGAGTTCGGCCGCCGCTGTGCCTTGCAACTGGAAGAAAAAATCCTGGAGCTGGGCGCCGAAAACGTTGCTGGCTTCATTGCCGAGCCGTTCCAGGGCGCAGGCGGCATGATCTTCCCGCCGGAAAGCTACTGGCCGGAAATCCAGCGCATCTGCCGCCAGTACGATGTGCTGCTGTGTGCCGACGAGGTGATTGGTGGCTTTGGTCGTACCGGCGAATGGTTTGCCCACGAATACTTCGGCTTCCAGCCCGATACCCTGTCCATAGCCAAGGGCCTGACCAGCGGCTACGTACCCATGGGCGGGCTGGTGCTGAGCAAGCGCATAGCCGAAGCGCTGGTGGAGCGGGGCGGGGTGTTCGCCCACGGCCTGACCTATTCCGGCCACCCGGTGGCAGCGGCGGTGGCCATCGCCAACCTGAAAGCCCTGCGTGACGAAGGCATCGTGCGCCAGGTGAAGGACGACACCGGCCCCTACCTGCAGCGCATCCTGCGCGAGGTGTTTGCCGACCACCCGCTGATTGGCCAGGTGCAGGGCGCAGGCCTGGTGGCGGCGCTGCAACTGGCAGAGCACAAGCCTACCCGCAAGCGCTTTGCCAATGAAAACGACCTGGCCTGGCAGTGCCGGACCTTCGGCTTCGAGGAGGGGGTGATCATTCGCTCCACCCTGGGGCGGATGATCATGGCGCCGGCCTTGATCGCCAACCACAGCGAGCTGGATGAGCTGGTGGAGAAAACCCGCATCGCCGTTGACCGCACGGCGCGCCTGGTTGGCAAGCTCTGACAGTCCGTCAGCACAACCGCTTGAAAGGAGTACAAATGTACACCCTCGAATTCTGGCAGCAACGCGCTGCGGACCTGTACTTGCCGGCCAGCGCCCTGATCGCTGGCAACGCCGTGAAGGCCCAAAGTGGCGCGACCTTTGCCGCTATCAATCCCGCCACCAACCAGGTGCTGGCGCAGGTCGCCGCCTGCGCCCAGGCCGACGTCGACCTGGCCGTGGCCAGCGCACGGCAGGCCTTCGAGCACGGCCCGTGGGCGCGCATGGCCCCCGGGCAGCGCAAGCAAGTGCTGCAGCGCCTGGCCGAACTGATCATGGCCCACCGCGAAGAGCTGGCGTTGCTGGACTCGCTGAACATGGGCAAACCGGTCATGGACGCCTACAACATCGATGTGCCCGGGTCGGCGCAGGTATTTGCCTGGTACGGCGAGGCGCTGGACAAGCGCTACGACCAGGTGGCGCCGACCGCCACCAATGCATTGGCCACCATCACCCGTGAGGCCGTGGGCGTGGTGGCGGCAGTGGTGCCGTGGAACTTCCCGCTGGACATGGCCGCCTGGAAGCTGGCCCCGGCCTTGGCCGCGGGCAACAGCGTGGTGCTCAAGCCGGCCGAACAGTCGCCGTTCTCGGCCTTGCGCCTGGCCGAACTGGCCCTGCAAGCCGGTTTGCCCGAAGGCGTGCTGAACGTGGTGCCGGGCCTGGGCGAGCAGGCCGGGCAGGCCCTGGGCCTGCACCCAGACGTGGATTGCCTGGTGTTCACAGGCTCCACCCAGGTGGGCAAGTACTTCATGCAATACGCGGCGCAGTCCAACCTCAAGCAGGTATGGCTGGAGTGCGGGGGCAAGAGCCCGAACCTGGTGTTCGAGCACTGCCAGGACCTGGACCTGGCTGCGGAAAAGGCGGCCTTTGGTATTTTCTTCAATCAGGGTGAGGTCTGCTCCGCCAACTCGCGGCTGTATGTGCAGCGTTCCATCCACGATGAGTTCATCGAGCGCCTGCAGGCCAAGGCCCGGCAATGGCAGCCTGGCAACCCGCTGGACCCGGCCAGCCGCGCCGGGGCGATTGTCGATGCTGGCCAGGCAGCGCGTATCCAGGCCGCCATCGACCGCGCGCGGCAAGAGGGCGCGCGGCTGGTGTGTGGCGGTCGGCGGTTGCATATCGGCGGGTCGGACAACTACATCGAGCCGACCATCTTCGCCGAGGTCGATGCCAGCATGAGCCTGGCGCAGGAAGAAGTGTTCGGGCCGGTACTGGCAGTGAGTGCCTTCGACAGTGAAGAGGAGGCGGTGCGCCTGGCCAATGACAGCATCTATGGCCTGGCGGCTTCGGTGTGGAGCGACGACTTCAACCAGGTGCACCGCGTGGCGCGGGCGCTGAAAGTCGGTACCGTGTCGGTGAACACGGTCGATGCACTGGATGTCACGGTGCCTTTCGGTGGCGGCAAACAGTCGGGGTTTGGCCGCGACCTGTCGCTGCATGCGTTCGACAAGTACACGCAGCTCAAGACCACCTGGTACCAGCTGCGCGGCTGAACCCGGGCCGGCGGCAAGCACGACCTGCCGCCGGCCGCTTACTCATACGCCTGCACCCCGGCAATATGCCGCCCGGCCACGTAGCCGAAGGTCAATGCGGGCCCCAGGTTGATGCCGCCAGACGGGTACCAGCCACCGAACACACTGGCCATGTCGGTACCTGCCGCGTACAGCCCGGTGATCGGCTGGCCGCTGGCATCCAGTACCCGTGCCTGGCCATCGGTGCGCAACCCGGCAAAGGTGCCAAAGCAACCCGGCTTCACCTTCACCGCGTAGAACGGGCCCTGTTCGATTGGCGCCACACACGGGTTGGGGCCTGGGTGTTGCGGGTCGCCCTGCTTGCGGTTGAATGCGGTGGAGCCACGGCCGAAGGCCGGGTCCTGGCCGTGGCGTGCAGGGCTGTTGAAGGCCTCGACGGTGGCGCGCAACCCGTCCGCATCGATGCCGCAGGCAACCGCCAACGCTTCGAGTGTGGCGCCACGTTTCAGGTAGCCACTGCGCACATGCGGCCACACCGGCAGTGGCGCCGGGCGGGCATGGCCCAAGCCATAACGGCGTAGGAAACGGTGGTCACACACCAGCCACGAACACACCTCCTGGTCCGCTGGCACTGCCGCGACCATGGCTGCCACATAGTCATAGTAACCGTGCGCTTCATTGACGAAACGCTTGCCGTTGGCCAGCACCCCGATGATGCCCGGTTTGCCCCGTTCGATGATGTGCGGGAAATGGCCGACAGTGCCATCGCCATGCGGCACCTGCGAAACCGGCGCCCAGGCCACCGGCGACTGCAGGTCGGTGGCCACCACGCCACCTGCTGCCTCGCCCAGGCGCAGGCCATCGCCAGAGCAGCCCTTTGGCGGCAGGGCCAGGGTGTCGTGGCCGCTGGCGTCGCGGGGGAACAGCTGCCGGCGCCGGGCAGCGTCGTGAGGGAAGCCGCCCGCTGCCAGTACCACTGCCTTGGCGCGGATACGCTGCTCGCCTTGCGGGGTCGTCACCAGCGCGCCGCACACCTGGCCTGCTTCGACCAGCAAATGCTTGGCCGGCGCCGACACCTGCAGCTGCACGCCCAGGTCCTGCGCCGACTTGGCCAGCCGCGCCACCAGTGCCACGCCGTTGACCAGGTGCATGGCCCGGCCATGGCGGGCCAGATGGTACAGGTGCCGGCCGAAGCGCTTGCAAACGTGCAGCAAGGCCTTGGGCGAACGGGTCATGTTGAGGAACGCGGCAAGGTCGGCGCCGGCCATGATCGGCATGCCCATGAACGAGGTTTCGCGCAGGGTCTGGCGCAGGCGTGGCAGCAGTGCACCCACCTCGCGGGCATCGTACGGTGCGGCAATCACCTGATGCCCACCTTCGGCGGCGCCAGGGGTGTGGCCGTGCATGTCCGGTATCGCATTGCCGTCGGCAAACTGCAGCGCCGTATGCTTCTCGAAAAACGCCACCATGTGGGGGCAGGCTTCAAGGAAAGCGTCCACCCGTTCGGCATCGTAATGGGCACCCAGCTCATTGCGCAGGTAGGTCCGTGGCTGCTCGATGTCTTCATCGATGCCGGCGCGGCGCGCCAACGGGTTGCGCGGCACCCAGGCCCAGCCACCGGACCAGGCCGTGGCGCCGCCCAGCACTGGCTCCTTTTCTACCAGAATCACCTTTTGCCCATGCCAGGCAGCTGTTACAGCGGCGGCCAGCCCGGCGGCGCCTGAACCTATCACCAGTACATCGCATTCGGTTTCGAAGGGGGCAGGGGGCATCGCACTAATCCTGTATTGTTATTGGAACGTGGTTCTATATTCTTATTTGGCCCGTGTCGATCCGCAAGGGCAGGGCTGACCGCCCGCGCAACAAGCGGGCGATAATCGAACAATTGGCAGGAGCTGGCATGTGTACCCTGTCGGCGATGTGGAATCATCTTCTAGAACTCGCAAAACGTAGCAAGGACCTGTGTCATGGCTGGTAGTCAGATCGAACGCGCCTTCAATCTTGTTGAGAGCCTTGCCGGTGAGCCCCAGGGCCTGGCATTGCAAACCCTGGCCGAGCGCCTGGATATCCCTAAAAGCGCCGCGCACCGCATGCTGGCCGAGCTGATGCGGCTGGGCTACGTACGGCAGAACCGTGACAACAGCCGCTATCAGCTGTCGGCCAAGCTGGTCGCCCAAGGCTTCCGTTACCTGGCCAGCAGTGGTGCCGATGTCATTCAGCCGATTCTCGACCGCTTGGCCCAGGACAGCGGTGAGCTGGTGCGCCTTGGTGTCATCGATGGGGGGCGGCAGACCTGGATCGCCAAGTCCCAGGGCGCGCGCTCCGGGTTGCGTTACGACCCGGACATGGGGCGCGACGCGCCGCTGTTCTACACCGCGTCCGGGCACGCCTGGCTAGCCAGCCTGGACGATGAGCAGGCGCTGCAGATGGTGCTGCGCCAGGGCATCGCCGACCCGAGCCAGTTCGGCCCGAATGCGCCGCGCACCACCGACGAGTTGCTCGCCTACCTGCACCGCGCCCGCGAGCTGGGTTATGCCTGGGTCGAGCAAACCTCGGCGGTGGGCACCTCGGCGCTGGCTGCGGTGGTACGGCGCCCGCAAAGCGGCGAGGTGATTGGCGTGCTCAGCATTGCCGGGCCCAGTGCACGCCTGGCGCAAAGGCGTTTGGCCGAGCTGGCCCCCCTATTGCTGGCGGCTACCGAGGAACTGTCTGCCGCCAGCCACGCCAGCGAACTGTTTGCCTGAGGGATATTCCGGTCGATTACCGCACAGTCTGTTCAGCAGGCTCTTCTGAAAAGTTGAACCTGGTTCTAAATTGTCCAGTGTGAATTTTGGAACGCAGTTTCATATTCGCACTACAACAATGACAAGAGGACAGGCTGTTGAACGCACCCCTTCGTATCGCCCTGGTCGGCGCTGGCATCATGGGCCGCCAGCATTACCAGCACTTGCGCAATGTACCCCAGGCCCGGTTGTGCGCGGTGGCCGACCCCGGCCCGCAGGCCGAAGCCTTCGCCGTCGACTGCGGCGTGCCGTACTTTGCCGACCACCGGCAGATGCTGCAACGCGTGCAGCCCGAGGCGGTGATCATCGCCAACCCGAACAACCAGCACGTGGCCACTGCGCTGGATTGCGTCGAAGCCGGCGTGCCGGTACTGGTGGAGAAACCGGTGGGCGTGCAGCTGCAGGAGGTGCGGGCGCTGGTCGAGGCGTCACGGCGGTGCAAGGTACCGGTATTGGTCGGCCACCATCGTCGGCACAATCCATTGATCGCCAAGGCGCACCAGGTGATCAGCGAAGGCAAGCTGGGCCGGCTGATCAATGTCACCGCACTGTGGCAGTTGCAAAAGCCCGACAGCTACTTCGACACCGCCTGGCGCCGCGAGCCGGGTGCGGGTTTTTTGCTGACCAACCTGATCCATGACCTCGACCTGCTGCGTTACTTGTGCGGCGAGGTGGTACAGGTGCAGGCCTTCACCCGCAACGACGTGCGCGGGTTCGCCAACGAAGACAGTGCCGCCGTGCTATTGCAGTTCGCCAATGGCGCCTTGGGTAGCCTGACCGGCTCGGACGCCGTAGCGGCGCCCTGGAGCTGGGAGCTCGACTCGGGTGAAAGCCCGCTCTACCCGCGCCAGGATGGCCAGCCGTGTTATCTGCTGGCCGGCACCCAGGGCTCGCTGAGCATTCCTCAGCTCAAGCACTGGCACTACGCCGAGCCGGGTTCGGGGTGGCACACACCGTTGTTGCAGCACCAGCACAGCATACCCGCCGGTGAAGCATTGACCCTGCAGTTGCAGCACTTCGTGCGGGTCGCCCGCGGTGAACAGCCGCCTTTGGTCGATGCCGCCGACGCTGGCCGCACCCTGGCTCTGATCGAAGCGATCCGCCAGGCTGCCGCCAGCGGCCGCGCCTGTGCTCCCGAGCACATTGCCTGATACCCTCTTTGCTGGTGACGACGAATGACTGATCGAATATTTTCCCTCGCGGCCCTGACGGTACTCGAACTGTCCCCGCCAGACATGGTCGAGGCTGCAGCCCGCGCTGGCTACAGCCATGTTGGCCTGCGCCTGGTGCCGGCCACCGAGCAGGAACAGCACTACCCGCTGGTGGCCAATGCCGATCTGCGCAGGCAGACCCAGGCACGCCTGCGCGATACCGGCATCCAGGTGCTGGACCTGGAGATCCTGCGCCTTAAGCCGGACACCTGCGTGGCGGACTTCGAAGCCATCCTGGCGGTGGGTGCCGAGCTGGGGGGTACCGAACTGCTGGTGGCAGGCAACGACCCGGACGAAGCACGGCTCACCGAGCGCTTTGCCGCGTTGTGCGAACTGGCGGCGGGCCATGGCATCCATCCGCACCTGGAGTTCATGCCCTGGACCGACGTACCCGATTTGCGCCAGGCCATGCGCGTGGTAGCCAACGCCGATCAGGCCAATGGTTGCGTGCTGGTGGACGCGTTCCATTTCAACCGCTCCGGCTCTGCGCTGAGCGACCTGGCGCAGTTGGCACCGCAACGCATGCGCTATGCCCAATTGTGCGACGTGGCGGGGCCAGTGCCGGCCGACATGGACGAAATCCTGCGCCAGGCGCGTAACGAACGGCGCTTCCCGGGTGATGGCGATGCCGATCTGGTCGGGCTGCTGCGTGCGCTACCGGCCACCCTCCCGCTGAGCCTGGAAATCCCTACCCGGCAGTTGCTGGAACAAGGGATCAGCGGCGAACAGCGTGCGCGCATGGCGCTGGACCACGCCAAGGCGGTATTGGCCAAGGTCTGACAGTGGCCAGTGCGGCGCGGCGCCTTCGTTGACCGGTGGCGCAAAAAAAGGGCCCGCAAGGGCCCCGTAGAGGTAACTGAGCAGCGCCTCAGGCGCTTTCGACCTGGCGCGGCGCCATGAAGTACATCCATACCAGCGCCAGGAAGTACATGGCCGGGATCATGGTGAACAGCACGGCATAGTTATTGTGGGTAGCCGTCAGCACGCTGCCGACGATCTGCGTCATGAACATCCCGCCAATGGCTGCGCACATGCTGCCGAAGCCGAACACGGTACTCACCAGGTGCTTGGGCGTGTAGTCCATCACCAGGCTCCAGATGTTCGCCGTCCAGGCCTGGTGCGCCCCCACCGCCAGC
Source organism: Pseudomonas sp. PARCl1 (assembly GCF_947311875.1). Lineage (NCBI taxonomy): Bacteria > Pseudomonadati > Pseudomonadota > Gammaproteobacteria > Pseudomonadales > Pseudomonadaceae > Pseudomonas > Pseudomonas sp. PARCl1. The sequence goes on along the minus strand of NZ_CAMZMX010000055.1, from coordinate 2,122 downwards.
GAAATGGCCGCCACCGCGACCCAGAGGCCGCTGGCGTTGGCGGCCAACACTACGCTGACCATGGTGCAGGCGAAGACCAGCATGGACAGCAACCGCGCCGTCGTGGCGCGCACGCCGCGGCCGATCAACCATGACGACAGAATGCCACCGCCGATGCTGCCAAAATCGGCCGTCAGCCAGATGATGATCAGTGGGATACCCATCTGGGTCACATTGATGCCCAGGCTGTACTGTTGGTTGAGGAAGGGCGGCAACCAGTACAGGTAGAACCAGAACACCGGTGCGGTGATCGCATAGGCCACCGCGAACGCCCAGGTCCCGCGCAGGCGCAGTATGCGGCTGAACGGTACCCGGGTCGGCTCGGGCTCGACAGCTTGCTGGATGTACTGCACCTCGCTCTGCCGCACTGTCGGGTGGTCTTCAGGGTTGTAGTACTTGACCAGCCACAGCACTACCCACACCAGGCCCAGGCAGCCCATGGCGATGAATGCGGCCTGCCAGCCCCACACGGCCAGAATCAGTGGCAGCAGCGCTGGGGTTACCATGGCGCCGACATTGGTACCGGCATTGAACAAACCGGTGGCGATGGCCCGCTCACCGGCCGGAAACCACAGGCGCACGGTTTTCACGCAAGCCGGGTAGTTGGCGGCTTCGGTCAGGCCAAGGATAAAGCGGCAAACCATGAAACCGGCAGCCGAGGTGGCCAGGCCATGGGCGCCGGTGGCCAGGCTCCAGAGCAGCACGGCAAAGAAAAAGGCCCGTTTGACGCCGACCTTGTCGATCAGCCGGCCTTGCAACAGAAAGCCGATGGCGTAACCGACCTGGAACCAGAAGTTGATGTTGGCGTAGTCCATCGCCGTCCAGCTCATTTCCTTGGCCAAGACAGGCTGCATGATGCCAAGGGCGGCGCGGTCGATGTAATTGAGGGTGGTGGCGAAGAACACCAGGGCCAGCATGCCCCAGCGGGTCTTGCCAACGCCGAAGGCGGCGCGAAGCTTGTCGCCGATCGAACCCTGGGGCATCCGGGGCGCGGCGGGGTGAGTCTTGGAGTTGTTCATGACGGCTCGTTTCTTGAAATTGTATTCAACTGCGGTGCTGCGGGTGCGTGACCATTTCCCAGGCAAGGGTGCACGCAAGGCCGGTGCATGGTGAGCAGTGCGGGCGGCAGCGTCAATTCAAGAGGCGGGCTAATGTTCGGTTACCGAACGCTTGCGAGTGCTGGCGAGGCGTCAGGGCGAGCGCTGAGCCGGCGCTGGTTATTCGCGCAGGCTGCGTGGTAGCAGGGCACCTGGTATTACCCAGCTTTCCACTTCGGCGCGGCTGTACTGCCTGATCCACTGGCGCAAGGTCTTGTGCAAGGTGCTCTTGGCTTCGACAACTTCACCGGTATAGGGGTTTTGATAAAACTTGCTGAGCCGCGCCCGGAAACCGGTCGGTGAAACCAGTGCGTGGGGTTGCCGGGTGAACAGGTCGAACGTGTTGCGCTGCTCAGGTGCCATGATGCTCAGCACCTGCCTTAAACCGAATTGATATTCGGCCAGCAGGTCGTGCAGTTTGCTTTCGAATTCCAGCTCGCGGCGAAGCTGGGGGTCAACCTTGATGAACTGTAGTTCGTCTTTCTTGTTGGCGAGTAGCCATTCGAGGGCGCGGAACTGGGCAAGATGAGACATGGGGCTTCCTCCAGTGCGTGATGGCACCAGTGTTAGCGCGCCGGTCAGAGCAACGCAAGTGGGGAAATAATTTGAGATTTTTGCAGGGCATTCTTCGCTGTTGTGTTGTACGAAAGTCCAGTTCTAAGTTGGGTTGTCAGTAACTTCTTACAGCGGTTGCCTTCAATAACTTCAATCAATGAATGCCTGGGGTTTTGCCTGTCAGGGCATCTGCTGAGGCGCTGCTGGTTGCTTGAGCCCAATGGTGTGCACGCTGGGGGGATCGGTTCTTACAAGGAGCGAGCGCAGCTCGCGATTGCGCCGCGCGGGCGGCGCTCGATCTCACAGGCACTGCATATCTTGTGACAAACACCTGTCAGCCCTAAGGCGACCCCTGTGGGAGATTCTATGGTTTTAGGGAAGTTTTTTAAGCGGCTTTTGACCGATACTCGTCTCCGCTTTTCAGTAGGGCA